>JAHFSF010000209.1 GCA_023265875.1 Gammaproteobacteria bacterium
ATCCCCGCGCCGCGCCCAGCTGTTCGATTGCGGCACGCAAATCGGCGTTTTCCGCAGCCGTCACCTGCGTGTAGGCCGCTTCGTCCAGTTCGATTGCGAGCCCATCGCGGCGGACCCGGCAACGCACGGTGCGAGGCCGCAGGCTGCGATTCACCAGGCTCTCGACGGCGTGCACGAGGCCAAGGTTCTCCGCCGTAACACGGATTCCAGTCTCGACCCGGCTGGACAGGCATGGCGATGCAGGCAATTCCGCCGCTTCGCGCAGCCCGAATGCCTCGGCAATGGCGCGCACGACCGCCTTGCCGATGCCTGCCTCCACGTACGGGTGACGCACGTGATGCTGTTTTGCGGCCTCGAGGCCCGGGCGAAAGTCCGCGAGATCGTCGGCGTTGGTGCCGGACACAATGGTCGCCCGGCTCCGGCTCGCAATCGTGCCGTAGAGATTCGTCTTGCAGTAGAAGCAGCGATTGACCGGGTTGCCCAGATACGCCGGATCGGAAAATTCACCGGCATCGATGACCTCGAGCTGCCACCCGAATTGCTCGGCATGCCGCCGCGTGCGCTCGGTCGCCTCGGGCGGCACGGCAGGAGATACCGCGTGGAACATCACGGCGTTCGTGCCGAGCCGCCGATGAGCAGCACAGGCCAGCGTGACGCTGTCCACGCCGCCGCTGACGGCCACGGCCACGCGTTCCAGCGCGTCGAGCGACCGGTACAGTTCACCGATCTTCTCGATCACTTGTCCGGACACGGTTCCTCCAGCGCCGCTTTGCGCAATGCGCGTTCTTCAGCGTCCGAGCGTCGCCGCCGGCGATTGCGGTGGCCCTTCGCGTCCCTGACGTCATCGACATCCGCCTTGGCGGAGATGCGGCCATCCGGGCGCTTCACGACTTTGACGGCCGTTTCCTGTCCTGCCGCATCGACCATGACCAACTGCCGATCGAGCCGGGTCCGCGCCGTCGTCGACCATCGCAGCCCGATCGTCGTCGTCTCGAGGAAACAGGCGTCAACCACATCCTGCAGGGCATCCTCGCGGCACAGCACCTGCACGTGGCACAACATGCGGCCTTTCTTGCCAACCGCAGCCATCTGCAGCACGTCGAGCACGCCGGCGCGCGCACGCAGCGCATCCATGCCCACTGCCAAGTCTTCGGCGGTCTGGTCGTCGACCTCAAACTGAATGACACCGACACGGTCGTCCGCAGCCGCCTGCTCCGCCTTCGCATCCGCAAACAGCAGGACCCGCAGGACATTGCTGATGCCGGGAAGGATTTTCGTCCCGAATCCGGTGCCACTGCGGCCAAGGATCATGGCACGCGAAGGCAGGCCTGCGGGCACCCCGAGAGTGGCGCGCAGGTGACGCAGGATAGCCGCACCGGTGGGCGTGACACGCTCGCCCCCGATCCCATCGTCGATGAATGTGAATCCCTCCAGCAGCAGGGCGGTCGCGGGCGCCGGAACGGGCATCGCGCCATGCGCGGTCTGCACGCGTCCGCCGCCCAGTGGCAGGCCCCCCACGGACCAGCTCGACGGACTCAATGCCTCGAGCAGCCAGGCGGCACCCACGATGTCGGCGACGGAATCCCAGGCGCCGACTTCGTGAAAAGTCACCTCGTCGACCGCAACGCCGTGCACGCGGGCCTCGGCCTGCGCCAGCAGTTCGAATATTGCCAGCGCACGCGCTCCCACAGCCGCATCAAGCCGTGACTCGCGGATCCGCCGGGCGATCTCACGAAATGGCACATGCGCGGCATGTGCCTCGCCGGCCTGCTCATCGACCGAGAATCGTTTGCCGTGCAGAACATGATCGTGGTGATCGACCAGCGACATCTTCCAGGCCGCAGGCAGGCCGGTCGCGCCGATTGCCTTCAGCATGCCGTCGGCAAACTCGGGCCGCGCATCGAGGACAGCGGCGATCAGCATGTCGCCGGCAATGCCGCCCAGGGCGTCGAAATGGAGATGCATTGCAGATTATCGGGAAAAACCGCCGTAAATGCGGCGCGGCCGGTAGTCTGCTACATTCCCCGCACGGATTCCACCGTCCGGGTCCGGATTCATTGTTGCCGGGAATTGCGATGCGGATTCTGACCGTGAGCTATGAGTTTCCGCCAATCGGCGGTGGCGGCTCCGGCGTCGTCAAGGGCCTGGCCCGTGAACTCGTCCGCATGGGCCACGTTGTCGACGTGGTCACCATGGCGTTTCGCGATCTGCCGCAGGACGAGGTTGTCGACGGAATCACGGTGCGACGCGTGGACTGCCGCCGACATGCCGTCAGCAAGTGCACGGCGCGCGAGGCATTTCGCTACGTGCTCAAGGCGCGGCTCGTCGTGCGCGACCTGCTCGCCCGGAATTCCTACGACCTGGTGCACATTCATTTCATCTTTCCCGACGGCATCGTCGCCTGGAGAGAAGTGGCCCCTCGAGGCATTCCGTGCATCATCACGGCACATTGTTCAGACGTCCCAGGTTACAACCCGAAGCCTTTCTTCAAGGTCGTTCATCCGCTGCTGACGATCTTCTGGCGCCGGGTCACCCGCAGCGCGCGCGAGATCGTGTCGCCGAGCCAGACTCTCGCACGGATGATCGAGTCCATGCGCGCCGGAACCCCGGTCCGCGTGATCCCGAACGGGATCGATACCGGAAAATACAATCCGGCGGAAAAGAGGAAGCAGATCCTCGTCGCGACGCGCCTGGTCGAGCGCAAAGGCGTCCAGTACCTGCTCAGGGCGCTGGCCGGCGCCAACCTCGGCTGGCCGACGATCGTGGTCGGCAGCGGTGAATATGAAAAAGAATTGCACCGGCTCAACGACGAATTGGGGCGCCCGGCGAAATTCATCGGCTGGCTGAGCAACGAGTCCAGCGAGTTCCGGGAACTGCTGCAGCAGTCCGCCATCTACGTTCTGCCATCCGATTTCGAGAACTTTCCCGTGGCGCTTTTGGAAGCGATGGCAGCCGGTGCCGCGATTGTCACGACCAGCGGGCACGGGTGCGAGGAAGTCGTCGGCGACACGGCAGAGCTCGTGACCCCTGGCTCCAGGGATGCCGAACGCTGCGTGCAGGAGATCAGGGCTGCGCTGATGCGCCTGACGGGCGATCCTTCACATTGCGCGGATCTCGGCGCGCGCGCGCGGCGACGGCTCGACGATAATTTCTCGTGGAGCGCAGTCGCCCAGCGCTATCTCGAAGTGTATGAGCGGCACGCCTCCCGCCCGGCCGGCGGCGCATCCGCCGCAAGTCGGTGATCCTGCGGGTCAGTCGAGTTCGAATCGGTCCTCGTAG
>JAHFSF010000080.1 GCA_023265875.1 Gammaproteobacteria bacterium
GCCTCGACGCGTTACGGGAAGGTGTAATCCGTGCCATCGGCCGCACTGCAGGAAGCACGCGGGTTCATGCGCTGGAGCGGGCGCCTCGATGCCTTCGAGGGACCCGCCAGCGCCGCCGCCGCCGCGTGGCTGCAGGAGCCGGGACTGCTAACGGAGCGGCTGCGCGCCTGCTGCTCCGGCCGTTCCGGCCTTACCGTCGTGGCCGAGTACGACGCGACGATCTCCGTTGCCGCGCTCGGCGCGCGCCTCGCGGCCATTCCGGGAATCGTGCGCGGCCCGCTCGAGTTCACGCTCCTGTGCGCCCCGTCCGCGCTGTGGGCACGCAGGTCCTGGTACGAGATGGACGGTGACCGGTTGATGGTCCAGGAAGTGTTCCTGCCCGAGGCGCTCGCATGAACGCCGCATTGCGCCCGGTGCCGCCGCGCAAGCCGAAGCCGCGGCGCGACCCGGATTACAAGCCGAACTGGGAGCAGGACCTCAAGCGCAGTGCAGCACAGGCATTCGGACACACGCTGCGCGAATACGCGCTGCTGATGCGGCTGCACCGGCCGATCGGCATCTGGCTGCTGATGTGGCCGGCGCTGTGGGCGCTGTGGATCGCGGGCCAGGGCCGGCCGGACCAGAAGCTGTTGCTGATCTTCACGGCCGGCGTGCTCGTCATGCGCTCTGCCGGCTGCGTCATCAATGACTACGCGGATCGCGACTACGACCCCGCAGTCGCCCGCACGCGTGACCGGCCGCTCGCGGCGCAGCGCATCGCGCCGGGCGAGGCCTTGCTGCTGTTTCTCGTGCTCGGGCTCGTCGCCACCTGGCTCGCGATGCAACTCGAGCCGCTGGCGCGCATTTATGCCGCTGCAGGCGGATTGCTGGCCGTGACCTACCCCTGGCTGAAGCGCTTCATTCACCTGCCGCAGTTCTACCTGGGTGTCGCATTCGGCTGGTCGATCCCGATGGCGTTCGCGGCCGCCACCGGCCAGGTGCCCAGGGTGGCGTGGCTGCTGCTCGCGGCCGTCGTGCTCTGGGCGGCCGTCTACGACACGATGTATGCGATGGTCGATCGCAGGGACGACCTGCGGATCGGCATCAAGTCGACCGCGATCCTGTTCGGCGACGCCGACCGTCTGATCATCGGCGCGATGCAGCTGATGGCGCTGATGGCGCTGTGGCTCGTCGGCAATGAGGCGGCGCTCGGCGGCTGGTATCGCATCGGCCTGGCGGCGGGTGCCTTGCTGTTCGCATACGAGCAGTGGCTGATCCGCGACCGCGAACCGGCCGCCTGTTTCCAGGCCTTCAACAACAACCATTATTTCGGGCTCGTCGTCTTCGTCGGGCTCGCGCTCGACTATCTGTACTAGGCGCGCGCGACCGCCCAGACCTCGACCGAGCGACAACCGGCCTCGCGCAGGGTCCGCGCCAGCGACTCGGCGGTCGCACCGGTCGTCAGCACGTCATCCACGATCGCGATGCGGGCAGGCACCTGGCCCAGGCGGACTTCGAACGCGCCGCGCAGATTGTGCCGGCGCGCGCCGGCGGGCAGGCCCGCCTGTTCGGCGGTAGCGCGGATGCGCCGGACCAGCCCGTCATGGACCGGCAGGCGCAGTTCCCGGGCTGCGAATACCGCGATCTCGCGCGCCTGGTTGTACCCACGTCGCCGTTCGCGACCGGCATGCAGCGGCACCGGAACGATGGCGTCGATGGCGGGCGCTCCGCGCTCCGCAAGCCGCCGGCCGAGCAGGCAGCCGAGGATGCGGGCGATCGGGAGCTGGCCGCGGTATTTCATGCGGTGGATCAGTTCGACCAGCGGAAATTCGTAGCGATAGGCTGCGAATGCCCGATCGAAGGCGCGGCCGCGCCGCTGACAACGCCTGCAGGGCCGGGATGAATCCGCGACTGCCGCGGCGCAAATCGGGCAGGCGCAGGCGTTGAGCGGCAGGTCGGCCTCGCAGCCGGCGCAGAGGTCGAGCGCGGGTGGCTGCCCGGGATCCAGGCACAGGTAGCAGGTCGCCGGGAACAGCGCGTGCACGGCCGCAGCCGCGCGGCTGTAAACCCGCTCGCGCAGCCCTGGTTGACAGCGGGCCGGGGCATTCCAATACTTCGGCACCCGCCGAGGCTGCCAAAGCCGCCGGGTCTGCGGATGGCGTCAATTTGTCCGGATGCGGGAGAATTCGATGGACCTGAGCCCCGGGCGGCCTGGAGCAGTGCGCAGCGACTGGACGATCGCCGAGGTGCAGGCGCTTCATGCCCTGCCCTTCGCCGACCTGGTCTTCCGCGCACAGTCGGTGCATCGGGCCCACTTCGACCCCAACCAGGTACAGGTCTCGACGCTGCTGTCGATCAAGACCGGCGCCTGCCCCGAGGACTGCGCTTACTGCCCGCAGAGCATCCGTTACGACACCGGCCTCGAACGCGAGGCGCTGATGGAGCCAGGCGCCGTGATCGAGCGGGCGCGCGCCGCGAAGGCCGCCGGCGCGACGCGCTTCTGCATGGGCGCCGCCTGGCGCAGTCCCAAGGATCGCGAACTCGAGACCGTTGCCGAGATGGTGAGCGGCGTGTGCGCACTCGGGCTCGAGAGCTGCGCGACGCTCGGCATGCTGAGCCCCGCGCAGGCACGGCGGCTGAAGGACGCCGGCCTCGATTACTACAACCACAATCTCGACACTTCCGAGGAATTTTACGGCGAGATCATCACGACCCGCAGTTACCAGGACCGCCTCGATACACTGGCCGCGGTGCGCGATGCGGGCATCCGCGTCTGCTGCGGCGGCATCCTCGGCATGGGCGAGCTGCCAGCCGACCGCGTCGCGCTGCTGCACACGCTCGCGACCCTCGACCCGCATCCGGAAAGCGTGCCGGTCAACCAGCTGGTGCAGGTCGCGGGCACGCCGCTCGCGGG
Source organism: Gammaproteobacteria bacterium (assembly GCA_023265875.1). Classification (GTDB taxonomy): domain Bacteria; phylum Pseudomonadota; class Gammaproteobacteria; order Steroidobacterales; family Steroidobacteraceae; genus SCUD01. The sequence continues at coordinate 2,894 of JAHFSF010000080.1, forward strand.
TGCAGCGCCACTCGATCCGATCGAGTTCGTGCGCATCATTGCCGTCGCGCGGATCCTGATGCCGCGCGCCCATGTGCGCCTGTCCGCAGGCCGCGGCTCGATGAGCGACGAGATGCAGGCACTCTGTTTCCTGGCCGGCGCCAATTCGATTTTCTACGGCGAGAAACTCCTGACCACCGGGAATCCGGATACGGCGAGCGACATGGCGCTGTTCGGACGGCTCGGCATCCGGCCGGAACCCGCCGCCGCGAACGGTTGATGCCGGTGCCGGCCGTGCCGAATTCCTTCGCGCTTGCGCTTGCGGAACTCGAAGCGCGCGGGCTGCGGCGGCAGCGGCGCACGGTGCGCCGCGGCGAGCCACAGACCGCGGACATCCAGCTCGATGGCCGCCGCTGCGTCGATTTCTGCAGCAACGATTACCTCGGCCTCGCGGCGCATCCGCGGGTCGTCGAAGCCTTCATCGGCGCCGCCCGCATGCACGGCGTCGGCGCGCGCGCTTCGCACCTGATCACCGGCCACCAGGCGGAACACGAGGCGCTCGAGCGCGAGCTCGCGGCCTACACGGGGCGCGAGCGTGCCATCGTCTTTTCGACCGGTTACATGGCCAATCTCGGCCTCGTCGCCGCGCTCGCGGGCCGCGACGCCGACGTGTTCGGGGATTGCCTGAATCATGCCTCGCTGATCGACGGCGGCCGCCTGTCCGGCGCCAGGCTGCATCGCTATCCGCACATTGACGTCGCCGCGCTCGCAGGGCAGCTCGCGGTCCGTGAATCCGGCACGGCACTCGTGCTGACCGATGGCGTCTTCAGCATGGATGGAGACTTCGCGCCGTTGCCGGCGCTCGCGGCGGCCTGCGCGAAGCATGGCGCGTTGCTCGCCGTGGATGACGCCCATGGCCTCGGCGTCGTCGGCGCAAGCGGACGCGGCTCGCTCGAGCATTTCGGTCTGGCGCCCGCGCAGGTGCCGGCACTGGTCGGAACCTTCGGCAAGGCCTTCGGCACTTTCGGCGCATTCATCGCGGGCAGCGAGGACCTGATTGAAATGCTGGTCCAGCGGGCCCGCACTTACATCTATACGACGGCGCTGCCGCCCGCCGTCGCCGCCGCCACGCGCACGGCGCTTGCGGTCTCGATCGATGAACCCTGGCGGCGCGAGCGGGTGCTCGCGCTGACCCGGCGGTTCCGCGAGCTGGCACTGGCGGTGGGTATCCCGCTGGCCGCGTCGGCGACGCCGATCCAGCCCATATTGCTCGGCGGCGTGGACGCTGCCATGCAGGCGAGCCATGCGCTGCTCGAGCGCGGCTTCTTCGTCGCCGCCATCCGCCCGCCGACGGTGCCTGCCGGCAGCTCGCGCCTGCGCGTGACGCTGTCCACCGCCCATCGCGATGGCGACGTTGAGGCACTGGTCGCCGCGCTCGCCGACCTCCTGGTATCGGCATGAGCGGCAGGATTCCCGGCCCCGGAATGAGCGGCGCGCAGCGTCTGCTCGATGCCGGCGTCGTGCTCCGCCAATTCGAGCGTGCCAGCGCCACCTACGACGAGTCCGCCGTGCTCCAGGCCCGCGTGCGGCGGCAATTGCTCGACCGGCTCGACTGGATCGCTTTCGCGCCCGAGGTCGTCGTGGATCTCGGCTGCGGCACGGGACACGCAGCGCAGGCGCTGGCAGAGCGCTGGCCGCGCGCCCGCGTCATCGCCGTGGACATCGCGCCGGGCATGCTGCGCGAGACCGCGCGGCATGATGACGCGGCGCGAATCGAGCGTCTATGCGCCGATGCGCACTTGCTGCCGCTGCCGGATGCGAGCGTGGATCTCCTGTTCAGCAACCTCATGCTGCCATGGTGCGTCGATCTCGATGCCTGCTTTGGGGAAGTTCGGCGCGTGCTGCGGCCACGCGGCCTGCTGACCTTCACGACCTTCGGCCCGGACACCCTGATCGAATTGCGCGAGGCCTGGAGCGAGGCCGATGACTTCACGCATGTGAGTCCCTTCGCCGACATGCATGATATCGGCGACGGTCTTGTTCGCGCCGGGCTCGCAGAACCGGTGCTCGACGTCCTGCGCTACACGCTGACCTATCCCGATGTCCGCTCGCTGATGCGAGACCTCAAGGCCATCGGCGCGCAGAACGCGACGACCGGCCGGCCGCGGGGCCTGACCGGCAAGGGCAGGCTGCACATCGTGGAACAGGCTTACGAGCAGCATCGCAGCGATGGACTGCTGCCGGCCAGCTACGAGGTCGTCTTTGGCCAGGCGTGGGGCGCAACCGAGGCACCGGATCGTGGCCCCGACGGCGAGTTCACGATCCCGGTCTCGGCGATTCGCCGCCGCGATGGTGGCAGCCTGCGATGACACGAAGCTTTTTCGTCACCGGTACCGACACCGGCGTCGGCAAGACGCTCGTCACGGCGGCGCTGCTGCGCCGGCTGCGCGAGTCGGGACTCGCCGTCGCCGGCATGAAGCCGGTCGCCGCCGGCGCCATCGACGGGCCCGCGGGCCGCGCGAATGCGGACGCGCTGCTGTTGCAGGCGGAGTCCAGCCTGCGGCATCCCTACGCCATCGTGAATCCCTGGCTGTTCGAGCCTGCGATCGCGCCGCACATCGCCGCGGCCGAAGCCGGCATCACGATCGACACGGATCGAATCGTCGCCGCGCACGCGACGCTCGCTGCTTCCGCCGACGTCGTGCTGGCCGAAGGCGCCGGCGGTTTCCTGGTGCCGCTGGATGCGCGGCGATCCTTTGCAGATCTGCCGCGCCTGCTCGGCATGGAAGTGCTGCTGGTCATCGGGCTGCGCCTCGGCTGTCTCAACCACGCGCTGCTGACCACGGCGGCCATCGCCGCGCGCGGTCTTCCGCTTGCGGGCTGGGTCGGCAACAGCGTCGATCCCGGCTTTGCCAGGCGTGACGAAAACATCGGCACGCTGATGGACGCGATCGATGCGCCCTGCCTCGGCATCGTTCCGTGGCTCGCGGCTCCGGCGGTTTCCGCCGTCGCGGCCGCGCTCACCGGCGGGTTGCGGCTCGCTGCCCCGTCCCTTACGATGCGCGGGCCGTGAGCCCGCGTACGCTGGCCACCATCCAGGGAGCATCGGTGTCCATCGCGAAGCGGAACTCCAGGCTGTCGGCAATCGCCGGCGCCCTCGCGACCCTCGCCGCCGTCCCCGCCCGCGCGGACTGGAGCCTGCTGAACATGCCGCGGGGCGTCAGCGAGCTGTCCCGCGAAATCTACGACATGCACATGATCATGTTGTGGATCTGCCTCGCGATCGCGATCCTGACCTTCGGCGCGATGGCGGTCGCGATGATCCGGTTCCGCAAGTCCAGGGGCGCCGTTGCCGACACCAGGATGCTGCACAACGCCAGGCTCGAGGCCGCCTGGACCATCGTCCCGGTCGTGATCCTGATCGGCATGGCGATCCCCTCGGTCGAAAAGCTCATCAAGATCGAGGACACGACCGGTTCGCAACTGACCATCAAGGTCACCGGCTACCAGTGGCAGTGGCATTACGAATACCTCGATAGCGGCGTTGCCTTCTTCAGCCGGCTGGCGCGCTCGAGCGACAGGGCGCGGCAGCTCGGCTCGGGCATCGACCCGAATACGGTCGACAACTACCTGCTCGACGTGGATCACCCGCTGGTCGTGCCGACCGGGACCAAGATCCGCGTGCTGCTGACCGCCAATGACGTCATCCATGCCTGGTGGGTGCCGGCCTTCGGCATGAAGCGCGACGCGATACCCGGCTTCATCAACGAGATGTGGATCGCGGTGGATAAGGACAAGCCGGGCACCTACCGCGGCCAGTGCGCGGAACTCTGCGGCGCCGACCACGGCTTCATGCCGATCGTCGTCATCGCGAAACCAAAGGCGGAATTCCAGGCCTGGCTCGCGCAACAGAAAGCGGCGCAGTCATGAGCACGGCATACGGCAGCGGGACCGCCGGCCACGTGGCACATCACGGCGAACGGCCCCGGGGCCTCGGCCGCTGGCTGACGACGACGAACCACAAGGACATCGGGACGATGTACCTGGTGTTTTCGCTCACGATGTTCTTCGTCGGCGGGACGCTCGCGCTCCTGATCCGCGCCGAGTTGTTCCAGCCCGGCCTGCAACTGTTCAATCCGGGATTCTTCAACCAGCTGACGACCGTGCATGCGCTCGTCATGGTGTTCGGCGCCGTGATGCCGGCGACCGTCGGCCTGGCGAACTGGATGATCCCGCTGCAGATCGGCGCGGCCGACATGGCGCTGCCGCGCATGAACCTGTTCAGCTTCTGGCTGCTGTTCTTCGCGTTCGTGCTGCTGATCTCGTCGTTGTTCATGCCGGGCGGCGCGCCGGCCGCCGGCTGGACGCTGTACCCGCCGCTGGTGCTGCAGTCCGGCAGCGCCTTCCCGATGGCGGTCTTCTCGATCCACCTGATGGGCGCCTCCTCGATCATGGGCGCGATCAACGTCATCGTGACGATCATCAACATGCGCGCGCCGGGCATGACGCTGCTGAAGATGCCGCTGTTCACCTGGTCCTGGCTGATCACGGCGTACCTGCTGATCGCGGTGATGCCGGTGTTCGCCGGTGGCGTGACCATGCTGCTGACGGATTACTTCTTCAAGACCAGTTTCTTCAACGCCGCGGGTGGCGGCGACCCGGTGCTGTTCCAGCACGTGTTCTGGTTCTTCGGGCACCCCGAAGTCTACATCATGATCCTGCCGGCGTTCGGGATCGTGTCGGAGATCATCCCGACCTTCTCGCGCAAGCCGATCTTCGGCTACGAGGCGATGGTCTACGCGATCGCGTCGATCGCCTTCCTGTCATTCATCGTCTGGGCCCACCACATGTTCACGGTCGGCATGCCGCTGGCCGGGCAGCTCTTCTTCACGCTCTCGACGATGCTGATCGCCGTGCCGACCGGCGTGAAGATCTTCAACTGGACCGCGACGATGTGGCGCGGCTCGCTCTCCTTCGAGCCGCCGATGCTGTTTGCGCTCTCGTTCCTGTTCCTGTTCACGATCGGCGGCTTCTCGGGCCTGATGCTCGCGATCGCGCCCGCCGACTTCCAGTACCACGACACCTACTTCGTCGTCGCGCACTTCCACTACGTGCTGGTGCCCGGCGCGGTCTTCGCCATCATGGGCGGCGTGTATTACTGGCTGCCGAAGTGGACCGGTCACCGGTACGACATGGAGCTTGCGAAGTGGCACTTCTGGCTGACCACGATCTTCGTCAACGTGCTGTTCTTCCCGCAGCATTTCCTCGGCCTTGCCGGCATGCCGCGCCGCATCCCGGACTACGCGACGCAGTTCGCCGACTGGAACATGGTCTCGTCGATCGGCGCCTTCGGCTTCGGGCTGTCGCAACTGCTGTTCGTCTGGCTGATCGTGAAGTGCGCGCGCGGCGGAGCGCCCGCGACCGCCGGCGTCTGGGACTGGCCACACGGCCTCGAATGGACGGTGCCCTCCCCCGCGCCGTACCACACCTTCGAGAAAGCCCCGGAGCTCAAGTGAGCCAGCGCCCCAGCAACCTGCGGCTCGGGATCCTGCTCGGCCTCGCCGCGTTCGCCCTGTACATCACCTATGTGCTGTCCCGGCTGCTGGAGCTCGGCTGATGCCAGCGCAACGCACGGCCAACCGCGCGCTCGTCGCCCGGCTCCTGCTGATGACGGCGGCCAGCTTTGCCTTCGGCTTTGCGCTGGTTCCGCTCTACGGCGTTTTCTGCGAGGTCACCGGCATCGGCACGCGCGCGGCACTGAGCCGCGCCGCCCAGGCCGGGACGGCAGTGCCCGACATCGGCCGCACCGTCGTCGTCGAGTTCACGGCGTCGGTGCCGGGCGGCGGCCGCTTTGCCCTGGCGCCGGTCGCAGTCTCGATGGAGGTGCATCCGGGCCAGCTCTACGAAGCGCGCTATGTCGCCCGCAATCTCGCCGGCCACGAATCGACCGGCCAGGCGGTGCCGAGCATCTCGCCGATGCGCGCGAGCCGCTATTTCCGCAAGACCGAGTGCTTCTGTTTCAGGCCCCAGCATTTTGCGCCGGATGAGGAGCGCGAGATGATCGTGAGGTTCTTCGTCGATCGCGAACTGCCACCCGGTATCGACCGCATGACGCTGTCCTATGCGTTCTACGGCGTCGAGCCGGTAGCGGGCAGCGCGACCGGATAGGGATACGCACCGATGGCAGCCGCCGAACACGCCCGCGACCCGGGCCAGTACTACTTCCCGCACGGCAGCCGGCTGCCGTTCTACGGATCGGTCTCGCTGTTCGTGCTGATGGCGGGCGCCGCCGCGACGCTGAATGGCGCGGGCGCCGGTGCCTGGGTCCTCGGCCTGGGCTTCGTGATGCTGTGCGTGCTGTTCTTCCTGTGGTTCGGCACCGTCATCCACGAGAACCAGGCCGGTCTCTACAACGAGCAGGTCGACCGCTCGTTCCGCATGGGCATGATGTGGTTCATCTTCTCCGAGGTCATGTTCTTCGCCGCGTTCTTCGCCGCGCTGTTCTACGCACGGCAGTTGTCGGTGCCCTGGCTCGGCGGCGAAGGCGAAAAAGCCGTCACGGGCCTGCTGTGGCCGGATTTCGACGCCGGCTGGCCCACGAACGGCCCGGGGGCATTGAGCCCGCGCGATGATGGCAGCTACGAGATCATTCCCGCCTTCGGCCTGCCGGCCGTCAACACCGCGCTGCTCTTGACCTCCGGCCTCACGATCACGATCGCGCACCATGCGATGAAGATGGGCCATCGCGGCATGCTGAAGATCTTCCTCGCGCTGACCTTCCTGCTCGGCTTCACATTCCTCGGCGTCCAGGCCAGGGAGTATGGGCATGCCTATCACGAGCTCGGGCTGCAGCTCGGCACCGGCATCTACGGCTCGACCTTCTTCATGCTGACCGGCTTTCACGGCCTGCACGTAACGGTCGGCGCGATCATGCTGGTCGTGATCTGGCTGCGATGCCTGAAGGGGCATTTCACGCCGCGCCAGCATTTCGCCTTCGAGGCGGTCGCCTGGTACTGGCACTTCGTCGACGTCGTCTGGCTCGGGCTTTTCATCTTCGTCTACTGGCTCTGAGGCCGCATGGGAGCTACGGCAGTCGCCAGCAAGCGGTTCATCGCGATCGCCGGCAACATCGGCGCCGGCAAGACGGAGCTGACGCGGTTCCTGTGCCGGCGCTACGACATCAAGCCGTTCTACGAGCCGAACGCGCAGAATCCCTATCTCGCGGATTTCTACGCCGACATGAAGACCTGGGCCTACCGCTCCCAGGTGTTCTTCCTG
>JAHFSF010000081.1 GCA_023265875.1 Gammaproteobacteria bacterium
AACCTGAAGGAAGGCGATCTCGCCGCCTACGACCTCGCGACGCTCGAGGCCGACCCGGAACACGCAGCACCGCAATTGGTGCTGCGTCCGGGTCCGCGTGAAGCCATCGAGGAAGTTTCGAGTACACGCACGAAACTGCTGGTCGCACTCTATGAGAACGTGAAAGGCGCGATCTACGTCCTCGAGCCGGATCAGGGAGTCTGGTCCCGCACTAGGCTCGAGCAACTGCCCGGCAATTCCTCAGTGGGCATCGTCACGGCGTCGGAGCGGAGCGACCGGCTGATTGCGAGCGTCGCAGGATTTCTGACGCCGACGACGCAGTGGCTGACCGATGCTACGAGCCGAAGCACCGAGCGGCTCAAGGCCCTCGCGCCACGGTTCGATGCCTCCAATCACCTGGTCGAGCAATTTGAGGCGACGTCGAAGGACGGCACGAAGATCCCGTACTTCGTGGTGCGGCCGAAAGGTGTGGACCTGGTCGGAGCAGCGCCGACTCTCCTGTACGCCTACGGTGGCTTCCAGATCTCGGTGACGCCGTGGTATTCGAGCATCATCGGCAAGCTCTGGCTCGAGCGTGGCGGCACCTTTGTCGTCGCCAACATCCGCGGCGGCGGTGAATTCGGCCCTGCCTGGCATAACGCCGGGCTCAAGGAGAACCGCCAGAAGGTCTATGACGATTTCTTTGCGGTGTCCGAGGAGCTGATCGCGCGCAAGATCACGAGCCCGCGGCGGCTTGGCATCATGGGAGGCTCGAACGGCGGATTGCTGATGGGCGTCGCGCTGACCCAGCGCCCGGAGCTCTACCACGCCATCGTCGTCCAGGTGCCGCTGTTTGACATGATCCGCTACACGCAGATCGGCGCCGGCGCTTCCTGGGTTGGCGAGTACGGTGATCCGGCGATTCCGGCCGAGCGCGCGATCCTGAAACGCTATTCACCGTACCAGAAGCTGCGCGCGGGACAGCGTTATCCCGAAGTCTTCCTGGAAACCTCCACGGCCGACGACCGCGTGCATCCGGCGCATGCGCGCAAGGCTGCCGCGCGTCTCGCGGAACTCGGCTATCAGTATCTTTACTACGAGAACATGGAGGGCGGCCACTCGGCGGGAGCCAACCTCAATCAGGTGGCGCTGACCGACGCGCTCGAGTACACCTATCTCAGCCGGCGGCTGATGGGCTGCGGCTGCGGACCCGAAATGCCGGCCTCAAATCGTGATGAATGATGCCTCGCGGGTGGCAGCTACCATCCCGTAGAACGCTTCATTGGCCTTCGCCCAGTTGGGCCGCGCCTGCATCGATGCATACCAGCGGGCGACGTTGGGGTACGGCGAGAGATCGCAGTGCACGACTTCGGCCAGCGACAGGATGCCGGCACCGAAGTAATCGGCGATCGTCAGCTCGTCGCCGCACAGGTACTTCTTGCGGCTGCCGAGCAGCTGCTGATCGAGCGCTCCGAGCCAGAAACACGCCTTCTGCTTGCCCCACTCGACTGCACCGGCATGCGCTTCGTCGCTGCGCCGCTTGTGGTGCGGGAAGACCTGCGGATACACCAGGCCGTAACCGAAGTCGCGGTAAAAGCCTGTATTGAGCCAGTCCATCATCTCGTTGACGTGCGCGCGCTTCTTCAGGTCCTTCGGGTAAGCGGGCGAACCGATCTTGTCGGCGAGATACTTGAGGATCGCGGAGCTCTCGGTCAGACGGAAGTCGCCGTCCTCGAGGACGGGCACCAGCATGCTCGGATTGACGGCCGCAAAAGCGGGTTGACGGTGCTCGCCCGTCATCAGGTCGACGATCTGGTAGTCGAGGGAGATCCCGTTGTCCAGCGCGAACAACACGACCGGACGGCTGACCGTCGAGACCGGGTGGTAATAGAGCTTCATGGAGTGTCTCCGGTCGCCATGACAGTGCATTGGCGAAGAAGGAATTATAGTAGATCAGCGCCGGGACAGCTCGGTCTGGAATTCCAAGGCGAGTGCGCCGTACAGTGCTGCTCGTCGCGCCGCTGCGACGCCTGGTTACCGCCGAAGTGGAGCCAGGCTTACGAAAGATCCCGGGAAACGGGTCCCTCGCGAGGAAATTCGTTGACGGTCATTGGCGCTCGGCCACGATCTCCAGGAGCAACGGCGTCGTCATCAGCGTCGCTGGATCGGCAGCCGCCTGCTGAAACTCGAGGCGAACCGACTCGACCCAATCGGTGGTAACCCGCCCGAGCTCCAGCAACCGGGCGAGATTCACTTCGATAAAACTGGCAGGCCACTCCCATATGTAATCCTGCGGCGTCACGGTAAAAACGTGCGGTCGGACATGGCGAATGCGTAATCCCGCGGCCGGCAGCAGCGCCGGCAACTCACGAGCGACGTCCGGCTCTCCGCCGGCCGCCCGCCAGCTCGCCATGACCTTCGCAACGAATCTTTCGAGCGCCGGCCGTCGAGGCGCAAACTGCCAGGTCGCATAGTTGAGATATTCGTGGAAGATTGCGACGCCACCTGGGTGCAGCGCATCTGCAATCCTGCCGACCATGGTGGCCGGCGACGAAACAAAACAAGCGACCCAGCGGCACCAGGCGGCGTCAAAGCCGGTGACGCCCAATGACTCCTTCATCAGGTCCATGCTGCGGAAGCGGACATTCGACAGATCGCGGGCCGCGCAGGCCGCGGCACTGACCTCCAGGAATCGCCCGGAACGCTCGACCGCGAGCACTTCTCCCCGGGGGCCGACCAGTTCGGCGAGGTCGATCGTCGCGAACCCCGGACCAGCGCCGACATCGATCACCCGGTGGCCGAGCCTGATTCCGGCTTTGCGCCAGCACTCGAGAACGATCGATCTCCACACCCGATGCTGGAAGCCGAGCCGGGCGACTTCTGCTGCGTGGGTACCCAGCACATAGTCCTGGTCGGTCATTTGAACGCGACTATCTCGGAGCAGGAACCGCGGTTCAACCCGATTCTTGCTGCGCGGGTGAGCCGACCGGAGGACACGGACGGTCGTGATCCCGGCCGCGGCCCTAATGTACGATGTACCTCATGATGCGCCGGGCGTTGCAGGTCCTGCTGAAATGCGCCCTTTGCCTGCTGCTGGTGGCTGCGGAACCGTCCTTCGCGGCCGAAGTCCTGGTCCTGTACAACACCCGTGTTTACACCGGCGACGCTTCCCAGCCGCGCGCCGAGGCAGTGGTCGCAAGCGATGGCCGCATCGCCTACGTCGGCACCAGCGTCGAAGCGCTGAAACGCGCGCCGGCCGATGCGCACAAGCTCGACCTCGGCGGACTCACCGTGCTGCCGGGCCTGACCGATTCGCATGCGCACCTGGCGGGTATCGGCTGGCGCGAACTGTATTTTGACCTGACCGGGGTCGCGAGTCTCGCCGCCCTTCAACAACGCTTGCGCGAGCGCGCCGCGAAGGACCAGGGTGCATGGATTGTCGGGCGCGGCTGGATTGAATCGCGCTGGACGCCTGCAATATTTCCAACCCGCCGGGATCTCGATGCAATCGTCGTCGATATTCCTGTGGTCCTCGAACGCATTGACGGGCATGCGATAGTCGTCAACAGCCTTGCGCTCAGGATCGCCGGAATCACACGAGATACGCCAAGCCCGCGCGGTGGCGAGATCCTGAAAGACCCTGCGACGGGTGAGCCGACCGGCATGCTCATCGACGGGGCCAGGGTACTGGTCGAAGACCTGGTGCCGCCGCCGACCGACGAGGAAACAAAACTCGCGCTCGAGACCGGCGCAAATCGCAGCGTCAGGGTCGGCTGGACGCAGCTGCAATACGCTGGGACCAGGGAGACGGAGATCCGGCTGCTATGCGAACTGTACGCGGAGAGGAAAATCAATCTGCGCCTGTATGCTGCGATCGAGGGGCCCGGGTCGGATGCGGAACGGTTGCTGGCCAGGGGCCGCAGCGACCGCGAGTGCGATGACCGCCTCGTCGTGGGCGGCATCAAGCTCTACATGGATGGCGCACTCGGCTCGCGCGGCGCGGCACTGCTTGCGCCCTACAGCGATTCGCCACAAAGCACCGGCCTCCTGCGCAACGAACCGGCGGAGATCCTGCGAATCGCGACGACGGCACTGAAGAGTGGCGTCCAGGTCGAGGTCCACGCGATCGGTGATCGCGGCAATCGCCTGGTCCTCGATATTTACGAAAAGGTGTTGGCAAGCGTGCCGGTCTCGCAACGTGCTGTCGCCGAACCGCGGTTTCGCATCGAGCATGCGCAAGTGCTGGCACCGGAGGATATCCCGCGCTTCGCAAAGCTGGGCGTCATCGCCTCGATGCAGACCTCGCACGCCATCAGCGACATGTTCTTCGCGCCGAGCCGGCTCGGGCCCGACCGCATCAAGGGCGCCTACGCCTGGCGCTCGCTGCTCGATGCCGGGGCGATCATCACGGGCGGCAGCGATGCGCCGGTGGAGGAGGGCGATCCGATCGTCGAGTTCTATGCGGCGGTCGTTCGCCGCGCCAAGGACGGCTACGCGGGCGCCGACTGGGGGCTCGACCAGCGCATGACTCGTGACGAGGCCTTCCGGATCCTGACGATTGCGCCCGCTTATGCGGTCTTCCAGGAAAATGAGCGCGGCACCATCGAAACCGGCAAGTTCGCCGATTTCACGGTGCTGTCCGCGGACATCCTGCAGGTGCCGGACTCCGAGATTCTGGAGACCCGCGTCGTGATGACCATCATCGGCGGGAAAGTCGTGTTCTCGGGAAATTAAGTCGTTCAGGCCACTGAGCGTGAAGGCGCCAGTTCCTCGATACGGAAGCGCCCGGTGGCAGTCAGGCGGTGATAGGTGGCCTTGGATCGCCGCAGCTCCGCCCGGCGCGCGGCGAAGGGCGTCATCGTGATTGCCTCGAGCGAGCAAGAGTGCGAGAACAGGAATCCCTGTCCGGCGACGCAGCCGAGGTCCAGCAGCTTCGCCACCTGATCGTTCTGCTCGATGCCCTCGGCAATTGTTTCGAGTCCCAGCGTCGCGCCCAGCATGACGACGGCGCGGGCGAGTTCCGGGCCGTCGCCGGACTCGATCAGGCGGCCTACGAACGAGCGGTCGATTTTCAGGATGTCGATCGGGAAGCGGTGCAGGTACGACAGCGAGGAATAGCCCATACCGAAGTCGTCGATCGCGAGGCGCACACCGAGCGCCTTCAACTCCTTGAACTTTTCGAGGTTCACTTCGGTGTTGTGCATAATCGTGCTCTCGGTCAGCTCGATTACCAGGTTTTCCGGTTCGAGTCCCGATATCTCGAGGGCGTGGCGCACATCCGCCACCAGGTCGGCGTGCTGCAGGTGGCGGCCGGAAACATTCACGGCCAGCCTCAGGCCATCGCCGGCAACGACTGAATCGCGCCAGCCGCGGACGCGGCTGCAGGCTTCGAGCAGCGCCCACCGGCCGAGTTCGACGATCTGACCGGATTCCTCGGCCGATGGAATGAAATTCGACGGCATGACAAGGCCGCGCTCCGGGTGTTGCCAGCGAACCAGGGCTTCCATGCCCAGCAGTTCCCGGTTCTTCAGGTCGATGACCGGCTGGAATTCCAGGAAGAACTCGTTGTGCTTCAGTGCCCGGTCGATGTCCTCCACGATGCGCAGACGTTCCTGCAGCTGCTCCTGCATGTGCGACTGGAACACGGCAACCCGCCCCTTTCCCGCCGACTTGGCGTTGTACATCGCGATGTCGGCATTTCGCAGCAGCTGCTCCGTGTTGTCCTGCGGTTCGGAGAACGCGACACCAATGCTGGCGGCAACCTGGAACTCGCTGCCGTCGAGCAGCAACGGAACCTTGAATGCATCGAGGATCATCGCGGTGATCCGCTCGATATCGCGCACGTCGCTGACTGCCTCCAGCAGGATTGCGAACTCGTCGCCGCCCAAGCGCGCCACCGTGTCGGTCGAACGCGTGACCTTGACGAGGCGCTGGGCCACGGTCTGCAGCAGCCGGTCACCCGCATCATGGCCCAGGGAATCATTCACGTTCTTGAAGTTGTCCAGGTCGAGGAACACGACCGCTACCCGTTGCTGCGCCCGCTGTGCCAGTGCCAGCGCATGCTGCACGTGATTGCGGAACAGGCTGCGGTTGGCGAGCAGCGTCAGTGGGTCGTGAAACGCCAGTTGACGCAACTGCTCCTCGAGCGCCTTGCGCTCGCTGACGTCGCGAAAATTGATTGCAAGGCCGCCGACGGCCGGATCGTCCAGCAGGTTGCTGCCGACGATCTCGAGCGCGCAGCGCTGGGACCCGCTGCCGTAGGTGACTTCGACCGGCCCGACGGATCTGCCATGCGTGACGGCCACTTCATTCAGAAATGCAGCCAGCCGGTCATGATCCGCTTCGGTCCAGAGTTCGAGCAGGTTGCGGCCCAGCATCGCGTCCGGGTTCATCGCGAAAGTGCGCTCGGCGGCCGGGGAGGCAAAGCGCACGCGCCCGTGCACGTCGGAAATCATGATGACGTCCGAGGCATTGCGGATCAATGAAGCGTAGCGCGCCTCGACCAGGCCGGCAGCACGCCGCTCGCGCAACAGCGCATCATCGCGCAGGACGACACCCTGCCGGACCATCACCAGCAATGTCAGCAGGAAGATGATCGCCGTCATGATGGTGGTCGGCGTGCTGGACCTGTCACCCTGGAGGTAGACGAGCACGAGGAAAGACACCAGCATCGCAACGTACGGCAGCCCCTGTATCAGCGATGTGCTGAACACTCCGGCATCCTTTCGGAGTGGCGACGGGCCGCGCAGCTGCTCGCGGGCCGCGGCCGCAAGCCAGACATAACACGACAGGTAGATCACATCTGACAAGCCGCCAGGCAGATACTGGCCGGTCACCTTGGCCATGGCCCAGACGATGTCCGCCAGGAACATCGACGAAAAGCCGAGCGTCAGCAGCACCAGCGTGTGGCGCGCGATGGGGCCGGCGCCTGCATTCATCAACAGCACGCCGAAGGCCAGCACCATCAGGCAGTTCATCGCGATGTAGGCATGTGTCAGGACAAACTTCAGGACATCGAGTTCGCTGTCCTCGGTAGCCGCCGGCCGGATGACGAAGAACCAGAAGAACGCACCGAAGCCGAGCATCAGGATGATGGCGTCCAGCAGCAGGCGGCCCCAGGCGACCCGCACGGTGCCTGCGCGCACGACGATCAGGACCGCGGCAAACAGCAGTGGATAGAACGTCAGGAAGAAGATGTCGCCGATTGACGGGAACGGATCGCGGCCGAAGTACCAGTAGATGGAGTTCAACAGGTTGCCGGTGCTGTACACCAGTAGTGATGCGGCGAGCAGCCACCACGCTCGGCGTGATGCCAGATCAGGCGCTTTGTAGGCGGCCGTGGCCGCCAGAATTGTGGCGATGAAGCAGGCTGGCGTGTCGGAAAACAGCGTGAAGATGTTCTGGAACGGACCGCCGCCCAGACCGCCGTTTGTCAGCACAATTGCAGCAATGACATAGACGGCGAGGCCGACCGCAAGCATTCCCGACCAGCCAGCCGCGAACGGCTGTCGCTTGGCAGCAATGATGCTGGTGACCTGGTCTGGCGGCATATGGCTGCTTGCCCGTTTCCCAGGCGACGAGCCTGCCCCGATGGCAGGTAATCGGCCGTGTGATATGTAACCTGAGCCCTGCCACGGCCAACTGTGACGCACGTCGGGAAACCTGGCGGTGCCGCCGGGAAAACCGCAACATCTGTCAACAGTTGCGAAGCTGGCGGCGACCTGCCTCTATTTCCAGACGGCGTCGGCCACGCGCATCAGGTTCTCGCCGAGGATGCCGCGGATCGCCGTCGGCGGGTAACCGAGCCGTCCAAGCCCGGCACCGATTTCCGGCATCGCTTCCGGCGGCAGGAAGCCCATGCCAGCCCGGTAGCCCCATTCCGCGGGCCAGAGTTCGCGGCTTTTTCGCCCCGGCACTTCGACTTCCGATCCCTTGAACATATAGTCGAGGCCGAGACCCGCGTGCTCCGCACCGACGAGTTGCGCAACGTAATCGATGTGACGCACCACCGCATCGGCGGTCGGCTCGCCGTTACCGAGGAACAGTCCAACGCCATTGATGCCGATGACGCCACCCGTGGCTGCGCACGCTCTGATCAGGTCGTCCGGTATGTTGCGTGGATGATCGTGCAGGTGGCGCGGGTTCGAATGCGAGAAAATCACCGGTGAGTCGCCGAGGTCCAGGACCTCGCGCGCCGTGCGATAGCCGGCGTGCGAGCAGCACTTGATCATGCCGACTCGATCCATCTCCCGGAGCATGCTGCGGCCCAGTTCCGTGAGCCCATCATCTTCCGGGTCGTGGCAACCGCTGCCGGCGAGATTCCGCCGGTTGTAGACCAGCAGCATCCAGCGGACGCCGATGTCATGCAGGAATTCGACCAGGCTCAGTTGCTTCCCGAGCGCGTAGACACCCTCGACGTCCAAGCACACAGCCAGCCGGCCTGAAGCCTTCGCATCGCGCAAGTCGGTCGTGGTCAGGCCGAGCTGATACTCGTCAGGATGCTGCAGGACATAGTGGCGGATACTGGCCGCCGTGCGGATCATCACGTCCAGCGGCACATGACTGTCGCCAATGTTGATCGTGACGGCGTCTACGCCGGCCTGACGATAACGGGCGATGCCAGGCAACCATTGGTCGGTGTCTGCGAATGGCAGGCAGGCGTGGTTGTCCCAGACGATGCCGGAATCGATCATGATCGTGGCATTCTATCGCCTGAAACGCGGATATGATGTCATCCGCTGAATCAGCCGGGAGCCCGCCATGAAGTTATCGATGTACGACGCCTGCGTGCCGTCCGGCATCCGCATGATGACGAACCTCGCGGCTATCCTGGAAAAAGCCGCTGCCCACGCCGAAGCGAAAAAGATCGATCCCGAGGTCCTGGTCAATGCGCGCCTGTTTCCGGACATGTTCCCGCTCGCGCGACAGGTGCAGATCGCCTCGGATACGGCCAAGGCAGGCGCCGCCCGGCTCGCGGGCCTCGAGCCACCTGCATACGAGGACAATGAAAAAACGATCGCCGAGCTGATCGTGCGCGCAAAGAAGACGGCTGCGTGGCTGGAGACGTTGCAGCCCGCACAATACGAGGGCTCGGAAGACCGGACGGTCAAGTGGAAGATGCGCACCGGCGAACGAACGATGCAGGGTCAGCCGTACCTGGTGCATCAGGTGCTGCCAAACCTGTATTTCCACGCGACGACGGCCTACGACATCCTGCGTCACAATGGCGTCGAGCTTGGAAAGACGGATTTCTTGGGGCGTTAGCCGGTCGCCTGGGCGGTGCCCGACAGTTGCCCGAAACTCCCGCCTTGGAAATCCCGTATCGCCTGGGCGATCTCGCGCTCGCTGGTCATGACGAATGGTCCGTAACCGACTACTGGCTCGTTGAGCGGCTCACCGCTCAGCAGCAGGATCGTGGCGTCGGTCTCCACGCTGATCGTGAATTCACCGCCCGTACGCTCGAGTAGCGCGAGTTGCGCTTCGCCGGCGGTTTCCGAGCCATTGATGACCGCTTGCCCGCGCATGGGCACGAGTGCCGTCGTATGTCCCTCGGGTGTTGAGAGGGTCGCGGTTTTCCCGGCATTGAGTCGCAAGTCCCAGACATTGATCGGGGTGAAGGTCCGGGCCGGACCCTTGTTACCGTCAAGCTTGCCCGCGATTACGCGCACATGACCCGCATGATCGGCCAGCGGCACTACCGGGATGTCCTGGTCGAGCAGCGTCTGGTAACCGGGCGCCGACATCTTGTGCTT
Source organism: Gammaproteobacteria bacterium (assembly GCA_023265875.1). Classification (GTDB taxonomy): domain Bacteria; phylum Pseudomonadota; class Gammaproteobacteria; order Steroidobacterales; family Steroidobacteraceae; genus SCUD01. The sequence goes on from JAHFSF010000081.1 coordinate 9,732, forward strand.
TGCCGGCAGGTTGACCCAGAGCTGCATCATTTCCATCATGCCGCCTGAGCGCGTGAAGCGCTCCGAGTGAAACTCCTCATGGAGGATCCCGGAGGCGGCCGTCATCCATTGCACGTCGCCGGGACCGATGCGCCCGCCGTTGCCGGCGGAATCGCGGTGCTCCAGTTCGCCCTGGTAGACAATCGTAACGGTCTCGAATCCGCGATGCGGATGTTCACCGACCCCGCGACGTCGTGTGGCGGGTTCGAACGCCCTTGGCGCCGCGTAATCCAGCAACAGGAACGGGCTCAGTTGCTCACGACCGAGGCCGTCGTAGGAAAAGATCGACCGCACCGGAAATCCATCGC
>JAHFSF010000008.1 GCA_023265875.1 Gammaproteobacteria bacterium
CCTCCTCGACCTCGTAGACGGCCCGCGCGCGGTAGGTGCCGTTGCCGGACTGGTACATCGCGCGCAGCTCCGACTTTGGCGTGATGATTTCCGCTCCGGTCGGGAAATCCGGGCCTGGCACGTGCTTGCAGAGCTCGCGGACGCCTGTCGCCGGCTCGTCGAGCAGCTGGATGCAGGCCGCGGCAACTTCCTTCAGGTTGTGCGGCGGGATGTTGGTCGCCATGCCGACCGCGATGCCCTGGGTGCCGTTCAGCAGCACATTCGGCAGTCGCGCCGGCAGCAGGCGGGGCTCCTCGAGCGTGCCGTCGAAATTCGCCACCCACTCCACGGTGCCCTGGCCGAGCTCGGACAGGAGCGTCTCGGCGTAGGGCCGCAGGCGTGATTCCGTGTAGCGCATCGCGGCAAAGGACTTCGGATCGTCGGTCGAGCCCCAGTTGCCCTGGCCGTCGATGATCGGATACCGGCAGGAAAAATCCTGCGCCATCAGCACCATCGCCTCGTAGCAGGCGCTGTCGCCATGCGGATGGTATTTGCCGATCACGTCGCCGACGGTGCGCGCCGATTTCTTGTGCTTTGCGCCCGCCGCCAGGCTCAACTCGCTCATTGCGAACACGATGCGGCGCTGCACCGGCTTCAGCCCGTCGGCCAGTTGCGGCAGCGCGCGGTCGAGGATCACGTACATCGAATAGTCGAGGTACGCCTTCTCCGTGAACGCCTTCAGCGGCTGGCGCTCGATGCCTTCGAAATCGAGTGGCTGGTCGCGCATCTTCAGGTGTCTGCCAGGTTGCCCTTGCTCTCGAGCCAGTCGCGCCGGTCCGCCGCGCGTTTCTTGGCCAGCAGCATGTCCATGACCTGGTCCGCTCCGTCCTTCGGGTCCACCGTCAGCTGCACCAGGCGGCATGTCTCCGGTGCCATCGTCGTCTCCCGCAATTGCAGGGGACTCATTTCGCCCAGGCCCTTGAAGCGCGTGATCACCGGCTTGCCGCGCAGTCCCTCGGCCTGGATGCGGTCGAGGATGCCGCTTTTCTCGTATTCGCCGAGCGCGTAGTAGACGTTCTTGCCGACGTCGACGCGAAACAGCGGCGGCATCGCCACGTATACATGCCCCGCCAGCACCAGCGGCCGGAAGTGCCGCAGGAACAGGGCGCACAGCAGCGTGGCGATATGCGCGCCGTCCGAGTCCGCGTCGGCCAGGATGCAGATCTTGTGATAGCGCAGTCCCGACAGGTTGCTCGAAGCCGGGTCCGCGCCCAGCGCCGTCGCGATGTCATGCACCTCCTGCGACGACAGGATGTCGGCGGCCTCGACCTCCCAGGTGTTCAGGATCTTGCCCCTGAGCGGCATGACCGCCTGGAACTCGCGATCACGGGCCTGCTTCGCCGAACCGCCGGCCGAGTCGCCTTCCACCAGGAACAGTTCGCAGCGTTCCGGATCCTGCAGCGTGCAGTCGGCCAGCTTGCCGGGAAGCGCCGGCCCGCTGACGATCCGCTTGCGCAGGATGCGCTGCGCCGCGCGCGCGCGTTCCTGGGCGTTGCCGATGGCGAACTGTGCGATTTTCTCGCCGGCCTCGGGGTGCTGGTTCAGCCACAGGGCGAATGCGTCCTTGACGACGCCGGAAACGAATGCGGCCGATTCGCGCGACGACAGCTTTTCCTTGGTCTGGCCTGCAAACTGCGGATTCTGCATGCGCACGGACAGGACGAACGCGATTCGCTGCCAGACGTCCTCGGGCGTCAGCTTCAGCCCGCGTGGCACGAGATTGCGGAACTCGCAGAACTCGCGCACGGCATCGGTCACACCGGAACGCAGGCCACTGACGTGGGTCCCGCCCTGCGTCGTCGGGATCAGGTTGACGTAGCTCTCCGCCACGGACACGTCGCTGTCCGGCACCCAGCAGAAGGCCCAGTCGGCCACCTCATGACCGCCCTTGACGCTGCCGAAGAATGGCTCGTCCGGCAGTCGCGCATCAGCACCGAGCTGGTCGATCAGGTATTCGCCGAGATTGCCCGTGAAAAACCATTCTTCGGACCCGCCCGTGGCTTCGTCCTGCAGCCGGACCCGCAGGCCCGGGCACAGCACGGCCTTCGCTTTCAGCACGTGCCGCAGGCGCGGCACGGAAAAATTCGGTGCATCGAAGAACCCGGGGTCCGGCCAGAAGCGCACGGTCGTGCCGGCCTGGCCGCGCTTGACCGGGCCTACGACCTCGAGCTTCGAGACGACCTTGCCGTCCCGGAAGCCGATGTTCCATTCCTTGCCGTCCCGCCGGACATTGCATTCGAGGTGCTTCGACAGCGCATTGACGATCGACACGCCGACGCCGTGCAGCCCGCCGGCGATTTCATAGTTCTTGTCCGAAAACTTCCCGCCCGCATGCAGGCGCGTCATGATCAGCTCGACGCCGCTGATCTTCTCCTTCGGGTGGATGTCCACGGGCATCCCGCGACCGTCATCATCGACCGACACCGACCCGTCATCGTGGACGGTGACCGCGATGTTGCGGCAATGCCCGGCCAGCGCCTCGTCAACGCTGTTGTCGACGACTTCGTGTACGAGGTGGTTCGGACTGCGGGTGTCCGTGTACATGCCCGGCCGGCGGCGGACCGGCTCGAGACCGGTCAGGACCTCGATATCGGAAGCGGTGTACGACTGGCTCATCCCGTCCTGCGAACCTCGCAGCGCGCCGGCGCCGCCGGCGCGGCGATTCTAGCAGCCGTGGACGCACGCGAGCGCGGGGAAATGTCAGTCGAGGTCGAGGCTGAGCGCCCGCAGCGTCTCTGCCGGCAGCTGCGTCGAGTGGCGGTACGCAGGATGATCCGTGCCGGCCGCGACGCGGACATTGCTGCGAATCGCGTCCCTCATCGCCGGCGTCAATTCGAAGCGCAGCCAGTGGACAGCGGAGGTTTTCTGTGCGTTCCCGCGTTCGAGGTCCTCATCCGCGATCGCAGTCACGCGCCCGCATCCCTCGATATCGACATGGCAGCAATCCTCTATCCCGCGCAGGCGCGCCAGCGCCGCCTGCCGTTCCAGCGGATCCGGGTACTCGATCATCATCGTCGCTTTCCAGTTGCCCCCGTCGGGGATCAGCGGGTTGTAGGCGTCGAGTTCCTCGCGGATGCCCCGCGGCTCGAAGATCCGCTCGATGCGCAGCATTTCCTGCACCTGGTACTGGATCGTCCTGCGGTCCTCGAAGATCCAGGTCATGCTGGGGCCGACCCGCACCGTTCGGGCATGCTTGTGGAGGATGACGGCGGCGCGAAAGGCTTCGCGCTCCCTCGCGTACTGCTCGAGGCTCATCAGCTCCGCTTCGCCCAGTTCGCCTGCGCCCGCTGCCCTCGGCATTGTCTCGACCTCAGATTCCGTAGGCCAGGCGCAGCAGGCGGATCGGGTGTTCGGGTTCGCGTGCACCGCCAAGACCGGCGGCGATCTGGTGGCCTGCCATGGGACAGTCGCTGGCATAGTGATCCGCGGCGGCGGCCTCGACGCGCTGCACGACCGGGCGGCCAATCTTCATGGATGCCTCGTGATACTCGCTCTTGACCGCATAGGTGCCGTTGTGACCGGAGCAGCGCTCAATGGCCGTGATGGTCGTGCCTGGTACCATCGCCAGCACGTCGCGTGTCTTCAGGCCGATGTTCTGGACGCGCAGGTGACACGGCACGTGATACGCGACCTTGCCGAGACTCGCAGGAAATTCCGTCGACAACCGCCCTGCCGCGTGCCTCAGCATCAGGTACTCGAAGGGATCGAAGATCCGGTCCGCGACGGTCCTGACATCCGCATCGTCCGGGAACAGCAGCGGCAGCTCCCTCTTGAACATCAGCACGCAGGACGGCACGGGTGCCAGGATGTCGTGGCCGGTGGCGACGAGTGCGGCGAGGCCGGGAATATTCTTTTCCTTGAGTTCCGCGACAGCCGCGAGGTCGCCGAGTTCGAGTTTCGGCATGCCGCAGCACCGCTCCTGCGCCGGCAGCGTGACCGGAATCCCGTTGTGCTCCAGCACCGCGACCAGGTCCGCGAGGATGCCCGGCTCGTTGCGGTTGCCGTAGCAGGTCGTGAAGAGCGCGACCTTGCCCGTGGTCCCGGCTGTCGGCACCGCGGTGATCGTCGGGCGCCTGCGCGCTGCCTCGCGCTTGCGAAAGCTCGTGGCCTGGTACTGCGGAAGCCTCGCGTCCGGGTGCACGCCCAGCACGCCGCCGAGAATGCGGCGGCCGGTCTTGCTGCGGTTCAGGGCGTTGACGATCTCATTCACCACCGGGATGCCGGCGATCCTGCCGACGACGTCCGTCGATGACAGCAGCCGGTCGCGGACACCCGCGCCTTCCGCGCGAAAACGTACGGCCTTGGCACGCAGCATCAGGTGCGGAAAGTCGACGTTCCATTCGTGCGGCGGCACGTACGGACACTTGCTCATGTAGCACATGTCGCACAGGTAGCAATGGTCGACGACCTCCCAGTAGGCCGCCTTCGGCATCGACGCGAGTTCGCCGGTCACCGACTGGTCGATGCGTTCGAACAGGACCGGGAATGAATTGCACAGGCTGAAGCAGCGGCGGCAACCGTGACAGATCTCGAAGACGCGTTCGAGTTCACGCTCGAGCGAGCCGTCATTCCAGAAATCCGCGCTTTTCCACGCAACTGCGTGGCGCGTCGGCGCCTCGAGGCTGCCTTCGCGACGACCGCCGGGCGCGCGATCCTTCAAGTGCCGCTACGCGAACCGTGCCGGCCGCTCAGACCAGCTGGTCCAGCGCCTTCTGGAAGCGATTCGCGTGCGATCGCTCGGCCTTCGCCAGCGTCTCGAACCAGTCGGCGATTTCGTGAAAGCCCTCGTCGCGCGCGGACTTCGCCATGCCCGGATACATGTCGGTGTATTCGTGCGTTTCGCCGGCGATCGCCGCCTTCAGGTTGTCGGAAGTGGCGCCGATCGGCAGGCCCGTGGCCGGATCGCCGACCTGCTCCAGGTATTCCAGGTGACCGTGCGCATGGCCGGTCTCGCCTTCGGCGGTCGAGCGGAATACGACTGCCACGTCGTTGTAACCCTCGACGTCCGCCTTCTGCGCGAAATACAGGTAACGGCGGTTCGCCTGCGATTCACCGGCAAAAGCCGCCTTCAGGTTGTTTTCGGTCTTGCTGCCCTTCAGGTTCACGGATGTCTCCTCGCATGTCCTGGCCCGTACGGCCATCGGTTTAGACACATTCTAACACGGCTTGGCGGGCATTGACGAGGGTCGCCACGGCCGCCGGCGCCCGTCGGGCGCTGCGGCGTCGTTGACCCTGCCGGTCGCCGCTGTGTAACGTACCGGCCCCACCTGCGCTGCAAGGCGGCTGCCCGTGACGCGACCGAAGCCTGCGACCCCCGATTTCGAGGCCGCGCTCGCCGAGCTTGAGCAAATCGTCGAGCGGCTCGAACAGGGCGAGCTGTCGCTCGAGGAATCGCTGCGCCAGTTCGAACGTGGCGTCGAATTGACGCGCAGCTGCCAGAAAGCGTTGCGCGATGCCGAGCAGAAAATCAGCATCCTGGCCCGCGGTCCGGGTGGCGAGGCCGCGCTGCAGGACTTCGTGCCGCCGGTCGAGGACTGACCGGTTGCGCCGATGCCAGCCACGGCACGATCCGCACTGACCTGGCAATCGCAGTTCCGCAGCCGCGTCGAAGGCGTGCTGGAGCGCCGCCTGCCGCCGGCCGGCGCCGAGCCTGCGCGTCTGCACGCGGCCATGCGCTATGCAGCGCTCGGCCCCGGCAAGCGCATTCGTCCCATACTCGTCTACGCCACCGGCGAGGCGGTCGGGCTGGCGCCCGCCGCGCTCGACGCGCCGGCGGCGGCCATTGAACTGATCCATGCCTATTCGCTCATCCACGACGATCTTCCGGCGATGGACGACGACGACCTGCGTCGCGGGCGGCCGACGGCTCATCGTGCCTTTGACGAGGCGACCGCCATCCTGGCCGGTGATGCGCTGCAGGTCCTCGCTTTCGAAATCCTCGCTGGCGACGAGACCCTGCCGGTCGACCCGGCTTGCCGGCTGCAGATGATCCGCATGCTGGCCCATGCCAGCGGCACGGCGGGAATGGCCGGCGGACAGGCCATGGATCTCGCGGCCGTCGGCCAACGGCTCGCTCGCGACCAGATCGAGGAAATGCATGCACGCAAGACCGGCGCGCTGATCCGCGCAGCGGTCCTGATCGCAGCGATGACGGCGCCGGCGCTGCCCCCCGAGCGGCGTCGAGGGCTCGATTGCTATGGCACGACCATCGGTCTCGCGTTCCAGATCGTCGATGACCTGCTCGACGTGCTGGGCGATCCGGCCCTGACCGGCAAGTGCACCGGGTCCGATGCGATGCGCGGCAAGCCGACCTATCCGGCGATTGCAGGCGTCGCCGGCGCCCGCGAGCGCGCGGCGGTACTCGTGGGCCAGGGTATCGAGGCGCTCCAGGCCTTCGGTCCCGAAGCCCGGCACCTGCGCGAATTCGCCGGTGAACTGGTCGCGCGCAGCCACTAGGGCCGGCACCGGCAGCGGACAGTCGCCGCGCGCCTCCAGTACACTGCGGCCATGACCGAAGAGAAGCCGGCCGGCCTGCTGGAATCGATCGAGTCTCCGGCCGATCTGCGCGCACTGCCGCGGGGCGACCTGGGTGCGGTCGCTCGGGAACTGCGTGAGTTCCTGATCCACACCGTCGGCCAGATGGGTGGGCACCTGGCGGCCGGGCTCGGTAGCGTGGAGCTTGCCGTCGCCCTGCATTACGTCTTCAACACGCCTTACGACCGGCTGTTGTGGGATGTGGGTCACCAGGCCTATCCGCACAAGGTGTTGACCGGGCGCCGCCGCCGGCTCGGCAGCATCAAGCAGCGTGGCGGACTCGCGCCGTTTCCGTCCCGGCCGGAGAGTGTCTACGACAGTTTCGGCGTCGGTCACTCGAGCACCTCGCTCAGCGCCGCGCTCGGCATGGCCATCGCCAACCGCAGCGCCGGCGGCGACCGGCGCGTCGTCGCAGTCATCGGCGATGGCGCGATGAGCGCGGGACTCGCCTGGGAGGCACTGAACCATGCCGGCAGCCTCGACATGGACCTGCTGGTGGTGCTGAACGACAACGACATGTCGATCTCGGAGAATGTCGGCGCCCTGTCCAATTACTTCGCACGCATGCTCTCCGGGCGCACGTACTCGCACCTGCGCGAGAGCTCGAAGAAGGTGCTGCGCAAGATGCCGGCCGCCTGGGAACTTGCGCGGCGTTCCGAGGTGCATGCGAAAGGCATGGTCCTGCCCGGCACGCTGTTCGAGGAGATGGGCTTCAACTACATCGGCCCGGTGGATGGGCACGACGTCGATGCGCTGGTCACCACGCTCGGCAACATGCGCATGCTGCACGGGCCGCAGCTGCTGCACGTCGTCACGCAGAAGGGCAAGGGTTATGCGCCGGCCGAGGCCGACCCGATCAAGTGGCACGGACCTGGCCCCTACGATCCGGCGAGTGGCACGCTATTCAAGGAGCAGGCCGGCGGGCCGACCTACTCGCAGGTCTTCGGCCAGTGGCTTTGCGACATGGCGGACCAGGACTCGAGGGTGGTCGGAATCACGCCGGCCATGCGCGAGGGTTCCGGCATGGTCGAGTTCGGGCAGCGTCATCCGGACCGTTATTTCGACGTGGCGATTGCCGAGCAGCACGCGGTGACACTGGCCGCCGGACTCGCCTGTGACGGGCTGCGGCCGGTGGTCGCGATTTACTCGACGTTCCTGCAGCGCGCCTACGACCAGTTGATCCACGACGTGGCGCTGCAACGCCTGCCGGTCGTGTTCGCCGTCGATCGCGCAGGACTGGTCGGTGGTGACGGCGCGACCCACCAGGGAATCTTCGACCTGTCCTTCCTCCGCTGCATCCCGAATTTCGTGGTGATGGCGCCCGCGGATGAGCAGGAGTGCCGGCAGATGCTGTACACGGCCATCACGCTCGACCAGCCTGCGGCCGTGCGCTATCCGCGCGGCCGTGGACCCGGTGTCGCCGTGCAGCGCACGATGTCGGCACTGCCGGTTGGCAAGGCCGAGATGCGCCGCCGGGGTTCGGGAGGGCTCGCACTGCTCGCCTTTGGCGCGATGGTCACACCGCTGGCGGCGATCGCCGAAAGTCTCGATGCGACACTCGTCAACATGCGCTTCGTCAAGCCGCTGGACCAGGAAATGATCGCCACGATTGCGGCAGAGCACGCAGCGATCGTCACGCTCGAGGAGAATGTCGTCGCCGGCGGCGCCGGTTCGGCCGTGCTGGAATTCCTCCGGCAGATCGACAGCACGATTCCGGTGCTGCAGATCGGGGTCCCCGACAGCTTCATCGAACACGGCTCGCGCGAGGACAACCTGGTCGCAGCGGGCCTGGACGGCGTGGCGATCCGGGCCCGGATTGACGGTTTCTGGCGGCGCCCCGGCATGCCGCGCGCCCTGCCAGCCGGCTGATCAGCACCGGCGTGGTATGATTTTCATGGCAGGCGCGAACAACGGCCCCGCCCGGAACGGAAACCATCGATGAATCCGAAATTGGCGACAGTCGCAGTCACTGCAGTCATCGACGACGTGCAGAGCCGGCCGGACACACGCCGGATCCCGATCAGTCGCGTCGGGATCAAGGACATTTATCACCCCGTGCGCGTCAGGGACCGCTCCGGCGGCGATCAGCACACGATCGCGAACTTCAACATGTACGTGTTCCTGCCGCACAACTTCAAGGGCACGCACATGTCCCGCTTCGTCGAGATCCTGAATCAGCACGAACGGGAAATCTCGGTGGAGTCATTCGGCGAGATGCTGGCGGAGATGACCGCGCGCCTCGACTCGGATGCCGGCCACCTCGAGATGACATTTCCCTACTTCGTGATGAAGCAGGCTCCGGTGTCGCGCGTGGAGAGCCTGCTCGATTATCGTGCGACGCTGATTGGCGAGCTGAAGAATGGCCGTACGGAAACCTGGCTCAAGGTCATGGTTCCCGTCACCAGCCTGTGTCCCTGCTCGAAGCGCATCTCGGATTACGGCGCACACAATCAGCGCTCGCATCTGACGATCGCGGCACGCATTGCCGAGCACGTCTGGATCGAGGAGTTGATCGACATTGCCGAGCAAGAGGCGAGTTGCGAGCTCTACGGAATCCTGAAGAGGCCTGACGAGAAATACGTGACGGAGCGGGCCTACGACAATCCGAAGTTTGTCGAGGATATCGTCCGTGACGTCGCGCTACGCCTGAACGAGGATGACCGGGTCCGGGCCTACGTGATCGAATCGGAGAACTTCGAGTCGATCCACAATCATTCGGCGTACGCGCGCATCGAGCGGGACAAGGACCAGGTCACGGCCTGACCGGCCGACGGTCAGCTGACGACCTGCGTCTCGCCGTTCTGCAGGCGCGATATCAGCGCCTTCAGGAACACCTTGTTGAAGCGCAGCTGGCAGGCGGATGAGGCCTGCTCCAGCATCGTCGCGCTGACCCGCAGGATCGTCGTGTCATCGTCGGCGACGACGGCGGCCTGGCGCTTGGCGCCACGCAGGTAGCTGGTCTCGCCGAAGCAGTCACCGGTGTCGAGCCGGCCGACCTTGAGGCCTTCGCGCTCGACCGAGCAGCGCCCCGAAACGATGATGTAGAAGCGATCATCGATGCCACCGGCACGCACGATTTCATCGCCACGCGCCCAGGAATTCCAGGTGCCGGCCCGCAATACTTCCCAGATCTCGGCCGCCGAGAAGTCATGGAAGAACTTCAGCCGGCGCAGCAGGCCGAAGTGTTCCTGCCGGTCGATGCGGTCCGACTGGGCCCGGAACTGGGCGTGAACACGCGCCATCGCCGCGGCGAATTCGGCGCCGTTTGCATAGCGCTTGTCCGGCTCCTTGTGCATAGCCGTCGCGACGATCGTTTCCAGGTCGTTTGGCAGGTCCGACCGCAGACTGAGCATCGGCTCCGCCGTCGCATAGACGATCTGGTGCAGCAGCTTGGTCAACGAGCCCGCGCGGAACGGCCGGTGCCCGGTCAGCAGTTCGTACATGACGGCGCCCAGCGAATAGAGGTCCGAACTGGGCGCCAGCTCCAGCGACTGGACCTGCTCGGGTGACATGTAGCTGGGACTGCCGGCAATGCCTTCGATGCGCGAGATTTCCGCGTCGCGGTGCAATGCGATGCCGAAGTCGATCAGCCGCAGGTCGCTGTCGGTGGTCAGCATCAGGTTGCTGGGCTTGATGTCGCGGTGGATGACGCCGCGTGAATGCGCGTAGTGCAGTGCCTTGGCGCACTTGAACATCAGCGCCAGCACGTCTTCCACCGGCAGGAGGTTGTCGGGCCGCGTGTAGGCAGCCAGCGTCCGCGCGCCATGGATGAATTCGGTGACGACGTAGTAGAAGCCGCCCTCTTCGCCCGCGTCGTAAATCGGCATGATGTTCGGGTGCTGCAGCATCCCGACCATGTGCGCCTCGGACAGGAACATCTTGCGGGCGACCCGCGCACGGGCCGGATTGTCGTCACCGCTGATCCGGTAGGCCTTGATCGCAACATCGCGGCCGTAATACGAATCGTGCGAGAGGTAGACGGTACCGGTCGAGCCGCGGCCGACCTCACGGATCACGTCGTACTTTCCGATCCGCTCCGCGATCGTCGGTTCGCCCGCAGCGGGGCGGCGCGTGGTCGGCACGGTTGAGGTAGCGATAGCCGGTCCCTCCGGAGCTGAACGGCGGGTGGACGCCACCGGTCTGCGCGAGAGGATATTTCGTCAAACGGGGCGGAACCGTGACCCGTATCGCGCTTCGCCCGGGGCGGTCAGGTCAGTTCCTGAAGTGGTCGAAACCGTGAGCGAGGTCTCGCTCGACCGTGGCGCCCTGCCATTGCACACCGGGCGTCGCCGAGATCGCACCCAGGCGGGACAGCCGTGGAACGGAATCAAGCGCCTCGATCAGCCGCCTCGCAGCCGGCGGCGCAGTGAACAGCAATTCATAATCGTCGCCCGCCGCCAGGCCCAGGCGCAGCGCGGCATCCGCGCCAGCGGCCGCAACCAGTGCAGCCGAAAGCGGCAGCCGCCCGGTTTCGAGCACCGCGCCAACGCCGCCGGCCGCGCAAAGCCTGCCGAGGTCGGCGGCCAGCCCGTCTGATACGTCGATGCAGGCAGTGGCGACGCCGCGCAAGGCCTGGCCCAGGCTGGTGCGCGGCTCGGGCAGCAGGAATCGCTGCAGCAGCTGCTCGCGCGCGGCGCCGTCCGCGTCGAGCCGTCCCTGCAGGATTGCGAGTCCGCCGCCCGCGTCCCCCACCGTGCCGCTGATCCACACCTCGTCACCGGCCCGCGCGCCGGCGCGTCGCAGTGCCTGGCCGGTGGGCACCCAGCCCGCGAGCGTGAGCGACACTGCAAGCGGACCGCGCGTGGTGTCACCACCGACCAGCGCAACCCCGAAGCGCTTCGCCAGTCCATCGAGGCCCGCCGCGAAATCACCGAGCCAGTTTTCGTCCGCTGCAGGCAGCGTCAGCCCGAGCAGGGCCCAGGCCGGCGTCGCACCCATGGCGGCAAGGTCGCTCAGGTTGACTGCGAGCGCCCGGTGACCGACGAAACGGCCGCTCGTATCCGGCGGGAAATGCACGCCGGAGACAATCGTGTCGAGCGCCAGCACGAGTTCGGTTCCCGCCGGCGGCGCGATGATCGCCGCGTCGTCGCCGACCGCAAGCCGCACGTCGCCGCGCGTCGCGCCGCGGTTGGCGAAGAAGCGCTCGATCAACTCGAATTCGCCCAGCGGCATGGTTGCGCCGCTCAGGCGACTGCGCCCCGCTCCACGGCGCGATGCGTCCGTGATGCCTTGTCCAGCACGGCATTGACATAGCGGTGACCGTCGGTCGCGCCAAATCGCTTGGCGAGCTCGACCGCCTCGTTGATGACCACGCGATATGGGATATCCGGCCGTGCCATCAGTTCCCAGATTCCGAGGTAGAGAATCGCGTGCTCGACCGGATCCAGGCGCGGCGGAGCGATGGCGGAATGCCGCCGCAATTCTTCGTCGAGGCTTGCCGCGTCGTCGCAGACCGCGGCAAGGGCGGCGCGAAAGTATTCGGGATCGGCCCGGACAAAGGATGGGTCGGCGCTGTACTGGCGATGCAGGTCCTGCCAGGGCTGGCCTCCCATCTGGTGCTGATAGAGAGCCTGCACGAGGAACTTGCGCGCCGCGCTGCGGGCCCGCAATTCGCCTCCGGTGACTCGCGGCGCGTTCATGCCGGACAGTATAGCGTCGCTGCCGCCTGCCCCGTTCAGCCCGGCGCCGGGCGCAGCGTGACGCGCAAATCGCGGCCCACGCGGCGCAGGTCGCAGATCGCGAATTCCAGGCGCTCCGCCATGGAGCCGATTCCCTGCAACTGGGCAAGCGGCCGGGCATCGGTGCCCAACAGCACCGGTGCGAAATACAGAACCAGTTCGTCGACCCAGCCGGCAGCGAGCAACGCACCGGACAGTACCGGGCCGCTCTCCACCTGCAATTCGTTGACTTCGAGCGCCGCCAGGCGCTGCATCGCCGCGCCGAGATCCACACCGCCTGCAGCGCCCGCAATCCGTTCGATGCGCGCGCCGGCTTTTTCAAGCGCGGCGCTGCGCGCCGCATCCGCACTCGCCGTCAACAGCAGGACTTGACCCGGCGGCGCGATGATCCGCGCCGATGGCAGGGTCCGCAGCTGCGTGTCGAGCACAACCCGCAGTGGCTGGCGCGAAGCGCCCGGCAGGCGCACGTCGAGTCGCGGGTCATCGGACTGCACGGTTCCCGCTCCCGTCATCACGGCCGAGGAGCGCGCCCGCAGGCGCTGGACGTCGGCGCGCGCAGAATCGCCGGTGATCCATCGACTGCCGCCAACGGCGAGCCCGGTGCGGCCATCGAGGCTTGCCGCCAGCTTCACGCGCACCCAGGGCCGGCCGCGCTCCATGCGTGAAAGGAACCCCGGATTCAGCGCCCGGGCCGCCGCCGCCAGGACACTGCTCCTGATTTCAATGCCGGCTGCGACCAGTCGTGACGCGCCGCCGCCGCTGACGCGCGGATTCGGGTCGCGGATGGCATAGCAGACACGCCGCACGCCGGCGGCGATCAGCGCATCTGCGCAGGGCGGCGTGCGCCCGTGGTGGCAGCAGGGCTCGAGTGTGACGCAGGCCGTGGCGCCGCGCGCGGCAGCGCCGGCGGCGGCGATCGCCACCGCTTCCGCATGCGGGCCGCCGGGGCGTTGGTGCCAGCCTTCCGCGATCACGCGCTCGCCCACGGCGATCACGCAACCGACCCGCGGATTCGGATCGGTCGTGAACAGCCCGCGGCCTGCCAGCTCGATCGCCCTGGCCATGTGCCGGGCGTCCAGCCGGTCCTGCGCGATCATCGCTTGTTCCGCGCGTCGCGCCCCTGCGCCGGCAGCAGCGACATCTGTCCGGCGGCCGGGTCACTGCGCCTGCGCTGTCCGAGCTGGTCGATCTCCGCGCGGAACGCGTCCACGTCCTGGAACTGGTGATAGACCGATGCATAGCGCACATAGGCGACTTCATCGAGCTGGCGCAGCTCTTCCATGACGATCTCGCCGATCGCCCGCGACGCGACTTCGCGCTCGCCGAGCACGCGCAGCCGGTGGCAGATCCGCTCGATGGCGGCTTCCACGTCGTCACGGCCCACCGGCCGCTTTTCGAAGGCCTTCATGATGCCGGCCCGCAGCTTTCCGGCATCGAAGGGCTGCCGCGTGCTGTCATTCTTGACGACCTGCGGCATCACCAGTTCCGCCGTCTCGAAGGTCGTGAAACGCTCGCCGCAGGCCTGGCACTCGCGGCGACGGCGGATCTGGCGGCCCTCGCCGGCCAGACGCGAGTCGGTCACCTTGGTGTCATCGTGATTGCAGAACGGACAGTGCACCGCCGCCCTCCGGTCGTGCGCTCAGCCGTAGACAGGGAAGCGCTTGCAGATTGCGAGTACTTCGTCACGCACGCGCGCCGCCACCGATTCATCGCCCATCGAATCCAGCACGTCCGCGATCCAGGAGGCGACCTGCCGCGTCTCGCCGAGGCCGAAGCCGCGTGTCGTGATCGCAGGCGTGCCAAGCCTGAGCCCGCTGGTGATGGATGGCGGTCGCGGATCGTTCGGCACCGCGTTCTTGTTGACCGTGATGTGGGCGCGACCGATTGCCGCGTCGGCCTCCTTGCCGGTGTACGCGCGGCCCGCCAGGTCGACCAGGAACAGGTGATTGTCGGTGCCGCCGGACACGATCCGATAGCCGCGGCCGGCAAGCCCGGCGGCCATTGCCCGTGCGTTGGCGACGACCTGCTTCTGGTAATCGACGAATTCGGGGGACGATGCCTCGAGCAATGCCACGGCCTTGGCGGCGATCGTGTGCATCAATGGTCCGCCCTGCGTTCCCGGGAAGATCATCGAATCGAGCTTCCTGTGCAGCCCGGCATGTTCCCGCGCGAGTATCAGCCCGCCGCGCGGGCCGCGCAGCGTCTTGTGCGTCGTGGTCGTGACGACGTCGGCGACCGGGACCGGATTCGGGTAGATGCCGGCCGCGACCAGACCAGCAACATGCGCCATGTCGGCGACCAGCCAGGCGCCGACCGCGTCGGCGATGGCGCGGAAGCGCTGCCAGTCGACGATCCGCGAGTAGGCCGAGAAACCGGCGATGATCATCTGCGGGCGATGCTCCAGGGCCAGTCGCTCAACCGCGGCATAGTCGATCTGTTCGGTTGCCGGGTCGAGACCGTACTGGACCGCGTGGAACAGCCTGCCGGAGAAATTGACTTTGGCGCCATGAGTCAGGTGACCGCCCTGGTCCAGGCTCATGCCGAGCAGTGTGTCGCCCGGCTTCAGCAGCGCGAGGTAGACCGCCGCATTCGCCTGCGAACCCGAGTGCGGCTGCACGTTGGCATAAGCGGCGCCGAACAGTTTTTTCGCGCGGCCGATCGCCAGTCGCTCGGCGATATCCACGTTTTCGCAGCCGCCGTAATAGCGTTTGCCGGGATAGCCCTCGGCGTACTTGTTGGTCAGCACCGAGCCCTGGGCCTCGAGCACGCGCGGGCTCGCATAATTCTCGGACGCGATCAGCTCGAGGTGCTGTTCCTGCCGGCTCCGCTCGGCCGCGATCGCCGCCGCCAGTTCCGGGTCGAATGACTGGATCTTCATTTCGGGGCCAAACATGCGGCCCGGAGTCTAACCGAAAGCAGCCCGCCTACGCCGCCTCGATGAAGGCCTGCACGACCCGGGTCCAGGCGCGCGCGAGATTGCGGCGGTTGTAGCCGCCGCCGCCGAGCCCGAGAATGCGCCCGCCGGCATGGCGGTCGGCGATCAGGCACAGCCTGCCCGCCGCATGGGCGTGCGCCTCTTCGGTCAGGCGCAGGTGCGTGATCGGGTCGCCCTCGAGGCTGTCCGCTCCGCACTGGAAGATCACGAACTCGGGGCAGTGCCGCTCGAGGTGCGCTTCCACCGCGATCCAGGCCTCGTGAAACTCGTTGTCGCCGGCGCCGGGAGGCAACGGCAGATTGAGCTTGGTGCCGCGCGCGGGACCCAGCCCGGTTTCCGTGCTCGCCCCCGTGCCCGGATACAGGAAGCGACCGTCTTCGTGCAGGTCGGCGTAGATCAGCGCCGGATCGTCCTCGAATCCGTAATAGACGCCGTCGCCGTGATGCGCGTCGATATCGACGTAGGCGATGCGCTTCAGGCCATGCACGCGTTTCAGGTGCTCGACGACGACACCGCAGTCGTTGAAGACGCAGAACCCGGCGGCATGGCCGCGCGAGGCATGGTGCAGGCCGCCGATCGGTACGAATGCACGGCGGGCCCTGCCGCACATCAGGGCCTCGGTGGCCACGAGCGCCGCGCCGACGACGTCGCAGGCAGCCTCGTAGATGCCTTTGCTGGCCGGCGTGTCGCCCGCATCGAGGAATCCCTCGCCGGTCGCCGATTGCGACTGCACCAGGTCGATGTAGGCCGGCAGGTGGAACAACTCGAGTTCCTGGCGCGTGGCAGCCCGGGGCGCGAGCATCAGCACGCGCTGGTCGAGGCCCTGGGCCACAAGTTCGCGCATGAAGGCGTCGTGACGGTCGGCGCCGAACGGGTGGCCGTCACCAAACCCGTAGCGCGCGATCCGCTCTCCCGTGACGATGCAGGTGCCCGGTCCTTCAATGCTCGCCACGCCAGTCACCCTGCTGGAAAGAGCCCGGCAAAGCCTAGCACAGCGGGCTGGCGTTGCCCGGCTGGCGGCCCTGCGCCGCTTCGCAGATAATCCGCGGCCCTGCAGGCAAGCGCGGACGATTGATCGCCCATGGCCCAGTACATCTACACGATGAATCGCGTCGGCAAGGTCGTGCCGCCAAAGCGCCAGATCCTGCGCGACATCTCCCTGTCGTTCTTTCCGGGAGCCAAGATCGGCGTGCTGGGTCTCAACGGTTCCGGCAAGTCCACGCTGCTCCGGATCATGGGCGGCATCGACACGGAGTTCGAGGGCGAGGCGCGGCCGCAGCCCGGCATCAAGATCGGCCTGTTGCCGCAGGAGCCGCAACTCGACCCCACCGCCGATGTCCGCACGATCGTCGAGGAGGCGCTGCGGCCGGTGAAGGATGCGCTGGCCCGGCTGGAGCGGGTCTATGCAGCCTACAGCGAGCCGGATGCGGATTTCGACCGGCTCGCCGCGGAACAGGGGCAACTCGAGTCATTCCTCGCGTCCGTGGACGGCCACAATTTCGGCCGTCAACTCGATGTCGCGGCCGACGCGCTCAGGTTGCCGCCGTGGGATGCGAAAGTCGCCCAGCTCTCGGGCGGCGAGCGGCGCCGCGTCGCGTTGTGCCGGCTGTTGCTGTCGAAGCCGGACATGCTGCTGCTCGACGAACCGACCAATCACCTCGACGCGGAGTCGGTGGCCTGGCTCGAGAAGTTCCTCGAACAGTATCCCGGCACCGTCATCTGCGTGACCCACGATCGCTACTTCCTCGACAATGTCGCGGGCTGGATCCTCGAGCTCGATCGTGGTTACGGCATTCCCTGGCGGGGCAATTACTCGTCATGGCTCGAGCAGAAGGAGCAGCGCCTCGCCCAGGAGGAGAAACAGCAGGAAGGCCTGCGGCGCGCGCTGGCCCGCGAACTCGAATGGGTGCGCGCGAATCCGAAGGCGCGCCAGGCGAAGAGCAAGGCGCGCCTGCGCCAGTTCGAAGAGCTGTCGTCGGTCGAATTCCAGGCCCGCAACGAGACCAACGAAATCTACATCCCGCCGGGACCGCGCCTCGGCGACCTGGTCATCGAAGTCGAGAAGCTGCGCAAGGCCTACGGCGAGCGGCTGCTGATCGAGGAACTTTCCTTCCGTCTGCCTCCCGGCGGCATCGTCGGCATCATCGGCCCGAATGGCGCTGGCAAGACGACACTGTTCCGGATGCTGAGCGGTACCGAGCAACCGGATGCAGGCACGATCCGGATCGGACCGACCGTGCAGCTCGCCTGCGTCGACCAGTCGCGCGATTCGCTGAACGGCGGCAATACGGTCTGGCAGGAAATTTCGGGCGGGCTCGACATGATCCGGGTCGGGAACTACGAGACGTCGTCCCGCGGCTATGTCGGCCGGTTCAATTTCCGCGGCAACCAGCAGCAACAGCAGATTTCCGAGCTCTCGGGCGGCGAGCGCAATCGCGTGCACCTTGCCAAGCTGCTGAAGAGCGGCGCTAACGTGCTGCTGCTCGATGAACCGACCAACGACCTCGATGTCGAGACGCTGCGCGCACTCGAGGAGGCGCTGCTCGGCTTTCCAGGCTGCGCAGTCGTCATTTCCCACGATCGCTGGTTCCTGGACCGCGTCGCCACCCACATCCTGGCATTCGAAGGTGACAGCGAGGCCGTGTGGTTCGAGGGCAACTACCAGGACTACGTGGCGGATCTCCGGCAACGCAAGGGCGATGACGCCGACCAGCCGCACCGGCTGCGCTTCCGGCCACTCCACGCCTGAACCGCCAATGGCGCCGCATTTCGGTTAAACTGAATTGGTCCAGATTGCCGCCGGGGTCAGGCATGGCCGTCTTCATCGACTCTTCAGGTCGCCTGCATCATGACCAGGACAGCGGGCTTGCGCTCGTGTGCCCGCACTGCCAGGTGCTGGCCCACATCACGCCGGTCTCGGTGCCCGACTTCAATACGCTGCAGCAGCACAAGCCGGGACAGGTCGGGCTGGTCTATCGCTGCGAGGCCTGCAACGCGCCGATCTTCCTGCGATTCGCCGTCAAGCTGTACGCGGGCAGCCGGGTGGAGCTGGCGCCGAATTTCGTCGAGCTCGAGCGACCGCGCGAACGATTCAACTTCACGTACCTGCCGGAGGACGCCGAACTGCTGCTGAAGGAGGCCCTCGCCTGCTTTTCGGCGGCCTGTTACAACGGTTTCGCCTCGATGTGCCGGCGTGTCGCGCAATGCGTATTCGCCGATCTCGGCGAGGACGGCAAGCTGCAGCTGTATGACGAGCTTGCGAACATCCGCCGGCTGGCGGAGCTCGACGAGGAATCGTTCACGATCATCAAGAAGGTGCTGTTCGAGAGTGACACGGCGGGCAGGCCCGGCCTGCCGGTGATCGAGAGCTATCAGGCGGGCGTACTGCTCGAGGTCATCAAGGACCTGCTGTACCAGGCCTATGTGCGCCGCGGCCGGCTGCAGCAGGCCATGATGGTCCGGCGTTATTTCGCCGATGAGACCACGTCGAAAGTCACGCCGCTGCCCGGCGTGCGTTCCTGAGCCCGTTCAGGAGCCGACCCAGACCCTGGCGTTGCGGAACATCCGCATCCACCCGCTGTCCTCGCCCGCGCCCGCGGGATGCCAGGAATTCTGCACGCTGCGGAAGACGCGCTCCGGGTGCGGCATCAGGATCGTGACGCGGCCATCTGCGGAGGTGAGCCCCGCAATGCCTTCCGGCGAGCCATTCGGGTTCGCCGGATGGCAGTCCGCGATCCGGCCCTGGTTGCTGACGAACCGCATCACCGTCAGCGGCGCGGCGGCCTGCAGGCCCGCGGCATCCCGAAATGCGGCCCGTCCTTCGCCGTGCGCAACGGCGATCGGCAGCCTGGATCCTGCCATGCCGGCGAAGAACAGCGAGCGTGTCTCTGCGATTTCGACCATCGACAGCCGGCCCTCGAACTGCTCCGAACGATTGCGTACGAAGCGCGGCCAGCCAGCGGCGCCCGGTATCAGCCCGGACAGCGCCGCCAGCATCTGGCATCCATTGCAGACACCCAGCGTGAAGTTTCCCGGCTGGCTGAACCAGCCCGCAAACAATTCTCGCACGCGCGCATTGAACAGGATTGATTTTGCCCAGCCCTCGCCTGCCCCCAGCACATCGCCATAGCTGAAGCCGCCGCAGGCGACGAGGCCATGGAAGCCGTCGAGTGTTTCACCGCGGTCCAGCAGGTCGGTCATGTGCAGGTCAATCGTGGCAAAGCCGGCACGATCAAAGGCCGCGGCCATTTCAACCTGGCTGTTGACGCCCTGCTCGCGCAGGATCGCGACACGCGGCCGGACGCCGGTCGCGATCATCGGCGCCGCGATGTCCTCGTTCGCGTCGAATGAAAGCTGCCAGGACAGGCCCGGATCGGCGTCGTCGAGACGCGCCGCCTGTTCCTCGTCGGCACAGTCGGGGTCGTCGCGCAATCGCTGCATTCGCCAGCTCGTTTCCGACCAGAGGGCCTGCAGCCGCAGGCGATCGTCGTCGATCAGCGTCCTGCTTCCGGCATTGATGTGAATCGCCCGTCCACGAGTGACCCTGCCAAGCCGCCTTGCATGACCACCGAGGCCGTGCCGCGCCAGGACCGCCAATGTCATTCCGGCATCGCGCTCGCGAATCTGCAGGACGGCACCCAGTTCCTCGCTGAAAAGCGCGGCGACCGGAGCGGCGCAGTCGCCAAGATCGATGTCGAGCCCCGTGCGACCCGCAAAAGACATCTCGAGCAGTGTCACTGCGAGGCCGCCGTCCGAGCGATCGTGATAGGCGAGCAACCGCCCTGCGTCGGCAAGTTCGCGGATCGCTGCGATGAATCCGGGGAGCCGCGATGGCTCATCGAGATCCGGCGGCACGCTGCCGGTCCGGCAGTAGACCTGCGCGAGGCAGGATCCGCCCAGGCGGTCGCGGCCCGCACCGAGGTCCACCAGCACCAGCAGGGTCGGGCCCTGGCTGGTATCGAGCGCCGGCGTCAGCGTCCGGCGCACATCCGCGACCGGCGCAAAAGCCGAGATCACGAGCGATAGCGGGGCGATGACCGAGCGCTCTTCGCCGTCCTGCCGCCAGGTCGACCGCATCGAGAGGGAATCCTTGCCGACCGGGATCGCGATGCCGAGCGACGGGCACAGCTCCTCGCCGATGGCCCGCACGGTATCGAACAATCTGGCATCCTCGCCGCGCTCGCCGCAGGCGGCCATCCAGTTGGCCGACAGGCGGATGTCCCCGATTCGCCGGACATCGGCCGCAGCGATATTGGTGATGGCCTCGCCGACGGCCATGCGTCCCGAGGCAGGCCCGTCGAGCAATGCGATCGGAGGGCGTTCGCCGATCGCCATCGCTTCGCCGGTGTGGCCGCGCAGGCCCGAAAGCGTCACGGCGACATCGCTCACCGGCACTTGCCACGGCCCGACCAGTGGGTCGCGGCTGATGAGCCCGCCGACCGTCCGGTCACCGATCGTCACGAGGAATCCCTTGTCGGCAATCGCCGGCAGTCGCAACAGGCGCTCGAGTGCCTGCAACGGCTCGAGAAGCGTGGCGTCAAACGCGTCGCCGGCCGCCGGCAGGCGTATCGCTTCGCGACGCATGCGCGGGGGCCGGCCAAGCAGCACCGACACCGCGATATCGACCGGCGACTGGCCGGAACGGCTGTCGTGCACCTTCAGCACGCCGTCGCCGGTCACGTGCCCGATGACGGCGCAAGGGCAGCGTTCGCGCGTGCACAGCGCGATGAACTGCGCGAGCCGCCGCGGCGCGACGGTGAGCACATAGCGTTCCTGCGCCTCGTTGCACCAGATCTCCAGCGGTGACATGCCCGGCTCATCATTGGGCACGTCCCGGAGTTCGATGCGACCACCGCGTGCGTCGTGCGCGATGACTTCGGGAACCGCATTTGACAAGCCGCCCGCACCGACGTCGTGGATCAACAGGATCGGGTTGTCGTCGCCCATGGCCCAGCAGCGGTCGATTACTTCCTGGGCGCGGCGTTGCATCTCCGGATTGCCGCGCTGCACCGACGCGAAGTCGAGCTGCTCATCGCTGGCCCCGCTGCCCAGCGACGAGGCCGCACCGCCACCGAGGCCGATCAGCATCGCCGGACCGCCGATCAGGACCAGCGCCGCGCCCTCCGGCACGGCACTCTTTTCGACGTGCATGCGCCGGATGTTGCCGAGGCCGCCCGCAAGCATGATCGGCTTGTGGTAGCCGCGGACGACGCCCGGCGGGTCCGCGGTCAGCTGCTGCTCGTATGAGCGGAAGTAGCCAAGGATTCCGGGTCGCCCGAATTCGTTGTTGAACGCCGCGGCGCCGATCGGCCCGTCCAGCATGATCTCGAGCGCCGACGCAATGCGCGGTGACCGCCCGTGATCGAGTTCCCAGGGCTGCACGAATCCCGGGATGCGGAGATTGGACACCGCGAATCCCACCAATCCGGCCTTTGGCCTGGCACCGCGCCCGGTCGCGCCCTCGTCGCGGATTTCGCCGCCGGAGCCGGTGGCAGCACCTGGAAACGGCGAGATTGCGGTCGGGTGATTGTGCGTCTCCACCTTGATCAGAATATCGACTGGCTCCTCATGCCAGCGATAGCTGCGGTCGGCTGCATCCGGGATCAGACGCGCTGCCAGCGGCCCGGCAATCACGGCCGCGTTGTCGCTGTAGGCGGACAGCACGCCGTCTGGACTGCGATCGCGCGTATGACGGATCATCGCGAACAGCGACCGCGGCTGCGCGACCCCGTCGACGACCCAGTCTGCATTGAAGATCTTGTGCCGGCAGTGCTCGCTGTTCGCCTGCGCGAACATCATCACCTCGACGTCGGTCGGATCGCGCTCAATCCCCGTAAAGGCGTCTGCCAGGTAGTCGATTTCTCCGCCGGACAGGGCCAGCGCGAGTTCTTCATTCGCCCGGGCAAGCGCGATGGCCGGTGCAGCGCCCAGGACGATGCGCGCGAGCGGTCTCGGCTCCTGTGCCACGAACAGCCTGGCGGCGTCGGCCAGGTCCCACAGCACCGACTCCGTCATCGGGTCGTGCAGGACCCTGGCAAGCGCGGACAGCCGGTCGGGCGCCAGCGGCGCATCCGATTCGATGCGCCAGGCCCTGCCGCGTTCGATGCGCCTGACCGACGCGAGGCCGCAGACGTGGGCAATGTCGGTGGCTTTCGACGACCACGGCGAGATCGTGCCGGGGCGAGGCACTGTCAGCAGCAACTGCCCGGCAGCAGCAGGCTCCTGCACGGCGGCGTGGCAGTCCAGCAAATGCTCGAGCACTGTCAATTCCGCAGCTGTCGGCGCCTGCGCAAGATCCACGAAGTGGTAATGGCGAACCTGGATGCAGCGAACGGTTCGCTCGATGCGCTGAAGACTTGCGAGCAGTCTGTCGATCCGGAATGGGGATAGTGCCGGAACGCCTGGGAGTGCCAGCATCGAGCGCAGTCAGCGCTTCGCGCCAGGATCGGTGCCGGCAGGATACATCGGGACCGGAAACTGGGTGACGTTGCCGCCTTCGAGTGCGCTGACCTTGCTGACACCCTGCTTGCGCACCTCATCGATGCGGATGATTGAATGCAGCGGCAGGTAGCTGCGCTTGACGCCGGCGAACTCAGTCTTGATTCGCTCCTCGCCTGGATCGACGACGACACTGCTGCGCTCGCCGAACACGAGCTCCTCGACCTCGATGAAGCCGAACAGTCCGCCGTGGCTGACTTTCCGGGCGTAGATCTCGTAGACCTTGCCCTGATTGATGAAAACGATCTTGAACAGGTGACTGTTGACCATGGTCTCGGTACGAGTCGTCCGGGCGTGGGCGCGCTATTATAGCCGCGCAGGCTGACAGGATGCGGGACCGGCCAGGGTCAGGCTGGCCCATGCGGGGAACATCGATGGCGCTCAGGATGAAGATCGTCAGCGACAACGCCGCCACGGCGGGCAAGTACCGACGCTGGACGTTCGGAGTCAATGGCGGTCGCATCGGCCGCCATGACAGCAACGACTGGGTCCTGCGTGATCCGGAACGCTACGTGTCCGGGCGACACGCCGAAATCGAGCATCAGGGTGGCCTATGGTGGCTGCGGGACCTCAGCACCAATGGCACCTACGTCAACGATTCCATGCAGGCACTCGGGCCGGATCAGGCGCACCAATTGAGCAATGGCGACCGGATCCGGATCGGCGAGTACGAGATCGAGGTCGAGATTTCGGGCGGCAATGATTTCATGGTCAACGAGGCGCTCCCGGTCACCGAACCGGATCTGGACGCCAGCTTCGACGTAAAATCGGTCCTGGCGAAGGATTCAGGCGAGCCGGAATCGCGCGCCCGCCAGGCCCCGGCGCAGGATCACGGCCGGCGGCCACGCCAGCGGCAGCCCTCCCCGCCGGCATCGCCTGCACCGGCCGCATCTGCTCGTGCCCGGGACGAGCAGAAAATCTGGCCGGGCATCGTGGCCCTGTGCAAGGGCGCGGGCATCGACCCGCATTCGCTGTCACCGGAAGTGCGCAGCTCCGCCCTCCACCACGCCGGTCAGTTGCTGCGCGAAACGCTGGTCGGCTTCTCGGAGCTGGCCCGGACCCGGGCGGATTTCGCGAGCGAATTTGGCATCTCTTCCGGCAGTCGGCGCCGCGACGCGACCAACCCGATGGTCCAGGTTGCCGGCGTCGAGCAATTGCTCGAGATGCTGCTGGCGGGACGCGGCCCGGGCGACGCAGCATCGATTGAGGAAATCCGCAGCCAGTTTGGCCGCGCCCGGCATCACGAGATCGCGGTCGCAGCAGCACTGCGCGAGGCGCTTGCAACCGTGCTGGAAAAACTCGATCCGGATGAGCTGGAGGAGCAGCTGGGCCGGCACGCGAAGGACGCGGCGACGGCCGAAGTGCAGGTCCGGCTGTGGAACCGCTATCGCGAACTGTTCCGGGCAACGGTGCAGACCGGTGATGCCGGCCTGCCGGCCGTATTTCTCGTGGCGTTCGCCCGCGCCTACGAGTCCTTTGTCTTTGGCGGCGAGGCCGGTGACCGCCAGGACGACCGCCAGGACGATTGACGCATCCGGATGGCGGAGAGGGTGGGATTCGAACCCACGAATACCTTTTGGATATTACTGGAATTCCAGTCCAGCGCCTTCGACCGCTCGGCCACCTCTCCGGGGCTGCGAAGCCTACCGGACGACTGCGGGTGCGGCAACCGAGCGCAAGCTAGTGTCCCGGGGGCGCGGGTGTCGTGCCATAGCTCGGCGGCTGATCCAGGCAACGGCCTTTCTCGCCCGGCATCTGCGGCGCCGTGACCTGCGGTATGCGCATGACGCTGCGCCCATCCGGAGCGGCGGCGCCCGCCGGCACCTGTAATGGCGGATGGTCTTCGGCGGCCCGATAAGGCTTGGGCTTGTTGCAACCCGAATTTGCATTTGGAAGCAGCGAGCAGGCGCCCGCCAGTGCCAGCAGCGGCAGCAGCATCAGCAGGCGCTTCATTGGTCGTCTCATTCGATCACTCCTGCCCGACGCATCGCGCCAAGCACCGTTTCATGGTGGACGTCGGCCAGCCGCGTGAGCGGCAGCCGGATGCCCGGGCCAATCAGGCCCAGTCGTTCAAGCGCCCACTTCGCCGGAATCGGGTTCGCTTCCACGAACAGGGCATGGTGCAGACCCGCCAGGCAGTCATCCAGTTCCCGGGCCCGGTCGCGTTCCCCGGCAAGCGCGGCCTCGACCATCTCGCGCATCTGCTTCGGGGCCACATTGCCGGTGACGGTTACGACACCTTGCGCGCCGATGCCGATCAGTTCGCGGCAACTCGCATCGTCGCCTGAATAGAGCAGAAAGTCATCTCCGCAACGGGAGAGGATCTCGGCGCCGCGCTCGACGCTGCCGGTCGCCTCCTTGATGCCGATGATCTGCGGGTGCGCGGCCAGGCGCTCGACGGTCTCCGGCAGCAGGTCGCAGGCCGTCCTCGAAGGCACGTTATAAAGAATCATCGGAACGCTTGCAGCGTCTGCGACCACACTGAAGTGCCGGTAGAGGCCTTCCTGCGGCGGCTTGTTGTAGTAGGGCGTCACGACCAGCACGCCGTCGACACCGAGCTCGCAGGCAGCACGCGTCCTCTCGACCGCATCCGCGGTCGCGTTGCTGCCGGTACCCGCGATCACGGGCATGCGGCCGCCAACCTTCTGCACGGCGATCTGCAGGAGCTCCGCCGCCTCCGCCGCCGACAGCGTCGCAGACTCGCCCGTCGTTCCGGCGATGACGATGCCATCGGTGCCCCGGCGCAGATGCCAGTCGAGCAGGCGCCCGAACGCGACGTGGTCCAGTTCGCCGGACTCCGTCATCGGCGTCACCAGCGCGACCAGGCTGCCGCGGAACATCGCACCTCCAGCCGAAAGGCCAGCGGAGGCGGGATCGTACTGGCGCGTGGCTCATGGGCGCAAGCTGCGCCGCGGTCGCCGTATCATCGCCAGGCCGATCCCGGTAGACTGCAGGTGTCACCCGCGCTCCTTCCCGCATGAAACAATTCATCGCAATTTCAGCCATTGGCAACGATCGTGTCGGTCTGGTCCAGGACCTGTCGAAGACGATCGCCGACTGTGGCGGCAACATCAGCGAGAGCCGCATGACGGCGCTCGGCTCGGATTTCGCGATGCTGCTGCTGGTGTCCGGAAACTGGCATTCGATCGCGAGAATCGAAACCGAACTCAACAAGCTGGCGGAGTCTGCCGGCGTGACGATCCAGGTACGCCGCACCGTCGAGCGCCCCGCACGCGAAGACATGATTCCCTACTCCGTCGATGTCGTCTGCCTGGACCAGGCTGGAATAGTCGCGGCCGTGTCGGGGTTTTTCGCTGCCCGCGGAATCGACATCGGCGAGCTGTCGACGCGGGGATACGCGGCGGCCCACACCGGCGCGCAGATGTTTTCCGCATACCTGATCATCAACGTGCCGGCGCGCATCCACGTCGGGGCATTGCGCGAGGAATTCATGGACTTCTGCGACCAGATGAATCTCGACGCGATTCTCGAGCCGGTCAAGAACTGATCGTCGCGTTCCGCACCGGAGGACCAGCCACCGCCATGACCACCTTCAGCGTCGGCAGGAAAGTCGGTGACTTCGTCATCCCTGCGACCGGCGGCGAATTCCGGCTGAGCGACCGGCGCAACGGCAATCTCGTCATCTACTTCTACCCGCGGGACAATACGCCCGGCTGCACGCTCGAAGGCAGCGATTTCCGCGATCTCGCCGCGGCATTCCGGCGCGCACGCACCACGATCATCGGTATCTCGACCGACACGCTGGAGTCACACCGGAGGTTTCGGGACAAGATGCGATTCCCCTTCGAGCTGGGCTCCGACGAGAATCACGCCATTGCCAGCCTGTTTGGCGTCTGGAAGCAGAAGAACATGTATGGGCGGAAGTCGATGGGTATCGAGCGCAGCACATTCCTGATCGACGCCGACGGCGTCCTGCGCCGCGAATGGCGCAAGGTCCGGGTGGCGGGCCATGCGGAACAGGTCCTGGCGGCTGCCCGCGAACTGTGAGGCTGGAATGACGAAGAGCCGCACCGAGAAAGGCGCCCGGCGCGCATTCGTGCTGGACACCAATGTGCTGATGCACGATCCGGCCGCGATCTTCCGTTTCGAAGAGCACGACATCTACCTGCCGATGGACGTGCTCGAGGAACTCGACGCCGGCAAGAAGGGGTTGTCCGAGTCGGCGCGCAATGTCCGCCAGGTCAGCCGGTTCCTCGACGAACTGATGGCCAACGCGACCAAGGAACAGATCGACCACGGGCTCGAGTTGCCGACCGGTCGCAGCGGCAATCACGGCAAGAAACCGCCGACCGGAAGGCTGTTCTTCCAGACCCGCAGGCTGGCCGCCGGGTTGCCGGACACCTTGCCGGGTCACGGCATCGACAATGCGCTCCTGGGTTACACGCTGGCACTGCAGCTCGAGATGCCGGCCGCGCGGGTGACGCTGGTGTCCAAGGACATCAACCTGCGCATCAAGGCCGCAATCCTCGGCGTGCACGCGGAGGACTATTTCAACGACCGCACCATCGAGGACGCCGAGCTGCTGTTCACGGGGGTCACCGCCCTGCCGGCCGATTTCTGGGAGACCCACGGCGCCAACGTCGAATCGTGGCAGGAACAGGCGCGCACTTTCTACCGCGTGCGTGGTCCACTGGTTCGCGAGTGGCATCCCAACCAGTTCCTGTACGACGCCGGCGGCGATGCTTTCGAGGCGGCCGTGCGCGCGGTCGCGGACGATGTTGCCACGCTGGAGTTGACGCAGGATTTCCGTGGCGAACGGCATGCCGTCTGGGGCATCACCGCGCGCAATCGCGAACAGAACCTCGCGCTGAACCTGCTGCTCGATCCGGAAATCGACTTCGTCACGGTCCTCGGACCGGCGGGTACCGGCAAGACGCTGCTGACGCTGGCCGCAGGGCTGGTGCAGACCCTCGAGACAAATCGATTCAGCGAAATCATCATGACCCGCGTCACCATCCCGCTCGGCGAAGACATCGGATTCCTGCCGGGCACCGAGGAAGAGAAGATGGAGCCCTGGATGGGCGCGCTGATGGACAACCTCGAGGTGCTCACGCAGAGCCAGGAAGGCGGAAGCTGGGGCCGCGCGGCCACCCAGGACCTGCTGCGGCACCGCATCAAGATCCGCTCCCTGAATTTCATGCGCGGGCGGACCTTCCTGAATCGTTACCTGATCCTCGACGAGGCGCAGAACCTGACGTCGAAACAGATGAAGGCGCTGGTCACGCGCGCGGGTCCGGGCACCAAGCTCATCTGCCTCGGCAACATCGCGCAGATCGACACGCCCTACCTGACCGAGACGACTTCGGGGCTGACCTACGTCGTGAACCGGTTCCGCGGCTGGCAACACGCCGGGCACGTGACGCTCGTGCGTGGCGAGCGCTCACGGCTGGCCGATTTTGCGTCTGAGGCGTTGTGATGACCGGGCCGGCGAACCAAAGCCCGCGTCCGTAGTCGAATACGCTTCTAGCGCAAGGACCGAACGGATGCGTGCAGCCTGCCTGGCCTTGTCCCTGCTCCTGACCGCACTCGGTGGAGTGGCGAGCGCGCAGTCGCCGGGTGGCGACCTGCCGGATATCGGAACGCCCGCCAGCACGACGCTGTCACTGATTGACGAGTACAAGATCGGCCTGATGATCGTGCGCAGCATGCGCGACGCCGGGCAGATCGTCGATGACCCCGAAATCAATGAATACCTGCAGGCGCTGGGCATGCAGCTTTCGAGCCATGCCCAGGAAGGCGCCCACAGGTTCAGTTTCTTCGCGGTCAAGGACGCCGGGATCAATGCCTTTGCGCTGCCCGGAGGCTTCATCGGCGTCAATGCGGGACTCGTGACTGCGACGCGGAATGAGAGCGAGCTGGCGGGCGTGCTGTCGCACGAGATCGCGCACGTGACGCAAAGGCACGTCGCCCGGTCACTCCAGAATGCGGGCCGCACGAACATGGCATCGGCCGCGGCCATCCTGGCGGCGATTCTGATCGGTGCGACGACCGGGATGCCGAGCGACGCCGTGCTCGGGGCGGTGACCGCGGCACAGGGCCTCGCGGCCCAACAGCAGATCGGTTTTACGCGCGCGAACGAATCCGAGGCGGACCGCGTTGGCGTCGGCGTCCTGGCGGCGGCCGGCTTCGATCCCGGGGCGATGCCGGATTTCTTCTGGACCATGCAGCAGCGCTCCGGCAGCGGTGGCAGGAATGTCCCCGACCTGCTGCGATCCCACCCGGTCACGACCGAACGCATTGCCGAAACCCGCGATCGCGTCGAAAAACTGGGGCGTCCCCGGCATGAGGACAGTACGAGCTATGCGCTGATTCGCGCGCGACTGGCCGTCCAGTCGCTGCCGCCCGAGGCCGCCTTCCGCGACCTGTACGGAAACGCCAGGAGCGCCGATCTTCCCTCCACCGAAGGGGAGACTTACGGCCGCGCCCTCGCGCTGATGCGCGCCGACGCTGCCGACGAGGCGATACCCGTGCTGCAGGACCTGCTCGCGCGCCGGCCGGACGTGACCCTGTATCACACGGCACTGGGCCAGGCGCAGCTCGAAGCCGGCCGGATCGCGGCGTCGAGGGCGACGCTGGAAGGGGCCATGAAGCTGTTCCCGCGCAGCGTGCCGGTGACGATGCGCTATGCCGAGACGCTGATGCGCGACGGGGATCCGAAACAGGCTCACATCGTGCTGCTCGACCTGTTCAACAATGTCCCGCCGACGCCCGAGCAGGCGCGAATCACCGCGCTCGCGGCCAATGCAGCCGGTGATGTGGCCGACGCCTACTACTACATGTCCGAATACCACGTCATCAGCGGCAATCTCGCGCTTGCAATCGACCAGCTCCGGCTCGCGCTGGCCGTACCGGGTCTCAACGAGGTCCAGCGCCAGCGCTTCGAGGCGCGCATCACTGAGCTGCAGGAGTACCTGCCAAAGGGCCGTCACGCGAAGGAAATCGCCGGACCGACGAGTCCACCACCATCCGGCGGCAGGACACGCTAGTATTCGGCGGGCCCGTGGCTCCCAGTACCACCACATGAAGATCAGATCGCGCGCAGCACTCTTGGCAGTTGCATGCACACTGTTGCTGGACGGATGTGCGTCTACGCGGGCGACCGTGCCTGAGGATCCATGGGAACGCTTCAATCGCGGGACCCAGCGTTTCAATGATGCGCTCGACCACGCAATGCTGCGGCCGGTGGCGACGGGTTATCACGCGCACGTGCCGAAGTTCATCCGCACCGGCATCAGCAATTTTCTCGGGAACCTGGCGTTTCCGACCACGATCGTCAACGACCTGCTGCAACTCAAGCTGAAGGACACGGCCGCTGACATCGGCCGGTTCGCGCTGAACTCGACATTGGGCATCGGCGGCCTGCTGGA
>JAHFSF010000082.1 GCA_023265875.1 Gammaproteobacteria bacterium
GTTTCCATCGAATCGGCCACGCGGGCGTCCTCGACCTTGCCTACCAATGCGATCCGTGAGAAGCGCTTGTTCATCTGGTTTTGCGACCTTTTAGCATGCACCGCCGCGCGCCGGCCAGATCTGCAAAGGCTACCCGGAAAATGCACCTTGACACTCGGCAAGCTCGATTGCTAGTTTCGATGCCCAGCTTGGCACGATTCCCAATTACCTTGATTAACAATCACTTATGACAGAGCAGGCACGCGGCATCGAAGATACGCCGAATGAGCGGGCGCAAAGGCTGCTCCGCACCCTGATTGACTGCTATGTCCGCGACGGCCAGCCGGTCGGGTCGCGGACCCTGTCCCGGGAGTCGGGCCTGAGCTTGAGCTCGGCGACGATCCGCAATGTGCTGGCGGACCTCGAGGAGCACGGCTTCGTCAGCTCGCCCCACACCTCGGCCGGCCGGGTGCCGACCGACAAGGGCTACCGCTTCTTCGTCAACACGCTGCTGCGTTTCCAGCCGCCCGACATGGCGGAAATTGCGGAACTGCGCCGCAGCCTCGAACTGCGGGCCGGCGATCCAAAGGCCCTGGTGACGGCCGCTTCGCAACTCGTCTCGAGCCTGACGCACCTGGCGGGCGTCGTCACGGTGCCGCGCGAGACGCATTCAGCGCTGTCGCAGATCGAGTTCCTCGGCCTGTCGGGCAATCGCGTGCTGGCGATCCTGGTCGTCAATAGCCGTGAAGTACAGAACCGGGTCCTGCAACTCGACCGGCATTTCACGGCCGACGAACTGCGACGCGCCGCAACCTACCTGAACGGACAATTCCGCGGCCAGGAAATGGCGGACGTTCGCGCGCGGCTGGTCACGCAATTGCAGGAGACCCGCGAGCAGATGAACCGGCTGATGATGGACGCGATCACGCTGGCGCAGCGTGCATTCGCCGCGGAGCCTGGCGAGCATGCGGCCGACATGGTGGTTGCGGGCGAGACCAACCTGATGGGTATCGCCGAGCTTTCGAATGTCGGTCGGCTGCGCCGGCTGTTCGACGCATTCAGCGAAAAGCACGACATCCTGCACCTGCTGGACCAGAGCCTGCATGCAGATGGAGTCCAGATTTTCATCGGTCACGAATCGGGCTACACGATCCTGGACGACTGCAGCGTGGTCGCGGCGCCATACACGCAGGATGACCGGGTCGTCGGCGTGCTGGGCGTCATCGGCCCGACGCGCATGGCCTACGAGCGGGTGATTCCGCTGGTCGATATTGTGGCGCGGATGCTCGGTTCCGCCTTGAATCTGCGTGACTGAGCCTCACAAAGTTCCCGATGACCGATAACGATCTGCACGCGCCCGTCGAGCAACCGGGCAACCTGGAGCCGGCACCGGCTCCCACTCCCGAACAATTGCTGGCCGAGGCGGAGACCCGCGCGACGGAACAGCGGGTCGCTTACCTGCGTGCAGCTGCAGAACTCGAGAATTACCGCAAGCGCTCGGCCCGCGAGATCGAGGCAGTCCGGCAGTTCGGCATCGAGCGATTCGCCGCGGAACTGCTCCCCGTTGCCGACAGCCTGGGGCTGGGCCTCGACGCCACGGCCCAGGCCGACCCGGCGACGCTCGCCGAGGGTCACCGGGCGACGCTGCGGCTCCTGCAGAAGGCATTCGAGCAGGCCGGCATCGCCGCGATCGACCCTGCTGGACAGCCTTTTGACCCGCAGCTGCACGAGGCGATGGCAATCCGGCTGTCGGCCGAACTCCCTGCGGACACCGTCGTGCAGGTGGTCCAGAAGGGCTACCTTCTGAATGGCCGGCTGCTGCGGCCCGCCAGGGTCATCGTCTCGGCGGTCCCGGCACCCTCCCTGGACGGTTGAAACTGACCCATCCGGCCCCAAATTCCTAGCCAGTCACCTGATTCGGAGCGAGGCTCATGGCCAAGATCATCGGAATCGACCTCGGCACGACCAATTCCTGCGTCGCCGTCATGGAAGGCGGCTCGCCCAAGGTCATCGAGAACAGCGAGGGCGACCGCACGACCCCGTCGGTCGTCGCCTTTACCAAGGACGACGAAGTGCTGGTCGGCCAGCCGGCCAAGCGCCAGGCGGTGACCAATCCCCAGAACACCTTCCATGCCGTCAAGCGCCTGATCGGGCGCCGCTTTGACGACGGCGTCGTGCAGAAGGACATCCCGCTCGAGTCCTACCGGATCGTGCGTGCCGAAAACGGCGATGCCTGGCTCGAGGCGCAGGGCAAGAAAATGGCGCCACCGGAGATTTCAGCGCGGGTGCTGATGAAGATGAAGAAGACGGCCGAAGACTATCTCGGCGAGTCCGTCACCGACGCCGTCATCACCGTGCCGGCGTACTTCAACGACGCGCAGCGCCAGGCCACCAAGGACGCGGGCCGCATCGCCGGATTGAATGTCCGGCGCATCATCAACGAACCGACCGCTGCCGCGCTTGCCTATGGCATGGACAAGAAGGGTCGCGACCGCAAGATCGCGGTTTACGACCTGGGCGGCGGGACATTCGACATTTCGATCATCGAGATCGCCGAAGTCGACGGCGAGCGCCAGTTCGAAGTGCTGTCGACCAATGGCGACACCTTCCTGGGCGGCGAGGATTTCGACCGCCGGGTCATCGACTTCGTCGCTGCGGAATTCCAGAAGGAAAGCGGCGTGGACGTGCGCAAGGACCCGCTAGCCGTCCAGCGCCTGAAGGAAGCCGCCGAGAAGGCCAAGGTCGAGTTGTCGTCCGGCCAGCAGACCGAGGTGAACCTGCCGTACATCACGGCGGACGCGTCGGGCCCGAAGCACCTGACTGTCAAGCTGACTCGCGCCAAGCTCGAATCGCTGGTCGAGGACCTCGTCAACCGCACGATCGAGCCCTGCCGCATCGCGGTGAAAGATGCCGGGCTGTCGCTGGCCGAGGTCGACGAGGTGATCCTGGTCGGCGGCCAGACGCGCATGCCGATGGTGCAGAAGGCGGTCAAGGACTTCTTCAGCAAGGAGCCGCGCAAGGACGTCAATCCGGACGAGGCCGTCGCAATCGGCGCCGGCATCCAGGGTGGCGTGCTGGGCGGCGAGGTCAAGGACGTCCTGCTGCTCGACGTGACGCCGCTGTCGCTCGGCATCGAGACGCTGGGTGGCGTCATGACGCGCCTGATCGACAAGAACACCACGATCCCGACCAAGGCGACCCAGGTGTTCTCGACGGCGGATGACAACCAGACCGGCGTGACGATCCATGTCGTGCAGGGCGAGCGCGACCGCGCGGGCGACAACAAGTCGCTCGGCAAGTTCGACCTCACCGATATCCCGCCAGCCCCACGCGGCATGCCGCAGATCGAGGTGACATTCGACATCGACGCGAACGGCATCCTCAACGTGTCGGCGAAGGACAAGGCGACGGGCAAGGAGCAGAGGATCGTCATCAAGGCCTCCAGCGGACTGTCGGAAGCAGAGATCAAGCAGATGGTCAGGGACGCCGAGGTCCATGCCGAAGATGACAGGCGTTTCCGCGAACTCGTCGACACTCGCAACCGCGCCGACGCACTGTTGCATGCCACCGAAAAATCGCTGAAGGATCTCGGCGACAAAGTCTCCGGCGAGGAGCGGGTGGCAATCGAGGCGGCACTGAGCGAACTGCGCGGCGTGCTGAAAGGCGATGACAAGGCGGCGATCGAGCGCAAGGCCGAGGCGCTCGCCAAGGCGAGCGCACCCGTGGTGCAGCGCGCCTACCAGGCCGAGGCTCCGCAGGATCGTGCTTCCGCGGGCGCGGAACCCGGCCCGGGCAAGGCCGCGGACGATGTGCTCGATGCCGAGTTCGAGGAAGTGAAGGACAAGGGGTCGAAGCCTCACTGACGGCTTCGGCACCGGCAGGAATGGTCTGGCGGTCCGCCGGGTGACCAGGTGTCACCCGGCGCTTGCGCCTGCGGAGCCCCATGTCGAAGCGTGACTACTACCAGGTGCTCGGCGTGCCCAGGAACGCCACCGAAGACGCCGTCAAGAAAGCGTACCGGCGCCTGGCGATGAAGTATCACCCTGACCGCAATCCCGAAGACAAGGATGCCGAGGAGCGGTTCAAGGAAGCCAAGGAAGCCTACGAGATCCTGACCGATGCGCAGAAACGCGCGGCCTACGACCAGTACGGCCATGCGGGACTGGACGCTGCGCGCGGCGCCGGCCAGGGCTTCAGCCCCTCGGATGCCTTTGGCGACATTTTCGGCGACGTATTCGGCGATATCTTCGGCGGCGGCGGCCGCCGCGGCAGCCGCAGCACCGTGTTCCGCGGCGCGGACCTGCGCTACGAGCTGACGCTCGACCTGGAACAGGCCGTCTTCGGCGCCAGCACCGAGATCGAATTCCAGACCGTCGGTGAGTGCAAGAGCTGCGGCGGCACGGGCGCGGCGACGGGCCACGCACCGGTGACCTGCGAGACCTGTTCGGGTGCCGGGCAGGTGCGCATGAGCCAGGGCTTCTTCACGGTCCAGCAGCCCTGCCCGCGCTGCAAGGGGCGCGGCACGATCATCAAGGATCCCTGCCCGACCTGCCACGGCCAGGGCCGGGTCCGCACCCCCAAGCGGCTCTCCGTCAAGGTGCCGGCCGGCGTCGACGCGGGTGACCGCATACGGCTGGCAGGCGAGGGCGAGGCCGGCCGCAACGGTGGTCCCACCGGCGATCTCTACGTCGAGATCGCGGTCCGCGAGCACCCGATCTTCGAGCGCGACGGCGCTCACCTGTCGTGTGAAGCGCCGGTCAGCTTCGTGACGGCCGCACTCGGTGGCAGCATCGAGGTGCCGACGCTCGAGGGTCAGGCGGCCATCAAGGTGCCGGCCGGGACGCAGTCGGGTCGCGTGTTCCGGTTGCGCGAGAAGGGCGTCAAGCCAGTGCGCGGCGGGGCGACCGGCGACCTGTTCTGCCGTGTCGTCATCGAGACGCCGGTGGACCTCAGCACGGAGCAGAAAGACCTGCTGCGCAAGCTCGAGGGATCGCTGAAGGCCGGAGGGCAGCGCCACAATCCGCGCGAACGGTCCTGGCTCGAGGGTGTCCGGCAGTTCTTCGGCCGCATCGGGAGCTGAGCATGATCAATGTGGCGGTTTTCGGGGTCAGCGGGCGGATGGGGCATTGCCTGGTGCGGGCGATCCGTGAATCCGGTGACTTCACGCTGACGGGGGCCCTGGCGTCGCCGACCAGCGCAGCGATTGGCCGGGATGCAGGCGAAATCGCCCAGACGGGCCCGGTTGCCGTCGAGATTACGGCCGATCGAAGCCGGGCGCTGGCCGGGGCGGCCGTAGCCATCGATTTCACGCTGCCCGAAGCGACCGGGGACAATCTCGCGGCCGCCGCGGCCAGGCACGTTCCGATCATCATCGGCACCACGGGCCTCGACGCCGCGCGCCATGCCCTGATCCGGCGCGCCAGCGAAAAGCTGCCGGTTCTCGTGGCGCCGAACATGTCGCTCGCCGTGAACCTGCTGTTCGACCTGGTCGGCAGCGCCGCAGCCGCGTTGCCGGCCGAGTACGACATCGAGATCCTCGATGCGCACCACCGGCACAAGGTGGATGCGCCTTCGGGCACGGCGCTGCGCATGGGCGAAATCGCCGCTGGTGCGCGTGACAGCACACTCGCTGCGGTCGGCGTCTATGGACGGTTCGGGAAGTCGGTCAGCCGGCCGCCGGGTGCGATCGGTTTCTCGAGCGTGCGCGCCGGCGATATCGTCGGCGAGCACCACGTGATTTTCTCGGGCGCCGGCGAGACGCTCGAATTCGTGCATCGGGCAACGGACCGCATGACCTACGCCCACGGCGCGCTGACCGCGGCGCGCTGGATCATCGGCCAGCCGCCCGGGCTCTATGGCATGGCCGACGTGCTCGGGCTCTAAGAGGGGACGCTTCCCTTTTCCCTTTGGAACAGGGAAGCGTCCCCTTTTCCGTAGTAGAATTCCGTCCCGGGTTGCGGGCCCCTTGAATTGAAATATCGTCGGTGGGTGGAGTCTTCCGGGACTCTGCTCGCTTGGATCCTGCGCCTTGCGCAGGCGGCCGCAGTCGGGCAGGGGAGAATGGACCGGTGACAACAGCACCTGCAGTGCTCGCGCTCGAGGACGGCACGGTGTTTCGTGGCATCTCCGTCGGCGCCCCGGGTGTTGCGACCGGCGAAGTCGTATTCAACACCGCGATGACGGGTTACCAGGAAATCCTGACCGACCCGTCCTATTGCCGGCAGATCGTGACGCTGACCTACCCGCATGTCGGCAACACGGGCACGACGCCTGAAGATCTCGAGTCCGGTGCGATCCAGGCGGCTGGCCTCGTGATCCGCGACCTGCCCGCGCTGCATTCCAGTTGGCGCGCCAGCCAGTCGCTCGGGGAATTCCTCAGCGCCGGCCACACGGTCGCGATCGCCGGCATCGACACCCGCATGCTGACGCGCAGGCTGCGCGAAAAGGGCGCGCAATCCGGCTGTATCGCGGCCGGCGAAATCGCGGATGCAGATGCGGCCGTGCAGGCCGCACGGGCTTTCCCCGGGCTGAAGGGGATGGACCTGGCCAAGGTGGTTTCGGTCCGCGAGCCATACCAGTGGAACGACGGCAGCCTGGGCCGCGCACCCGGCAAGATCATGCGGCCCGGGTCCCGGCTGCACGTCGTCGCCTACGACTTCGGCATCAAGCGCAACATCCTGCGGGTCCTTGCCGACCACGGCTGCCGCATGACGGTGGTGCCGGCGCAGACGACGGCGGCCGATGCGCTGGCGCTGGTGCCGGACGGCATCTTCCTGTCGAACGGCCCTGGCGATCCCGAGCCCTGCGGTTATGCGATCGAGGCGATCTGCCAGTTCCTGCAGACCGACATCCCGGTCTTCGGCATCTGCCTGGGGCACCAGCTGCTCGCGCTGGCGGGCGGCGCCCGGACCGTCAAGATGAAATTCGGCCACCACGGGGCCAATCACCCGGTGCAGGAAATCGCCGGTGGCCGCGTAATGATCACCAGCCAGAATCACGGCTTCGCGGTCGACGAGGAATCGTTGCCTGCCGCCCTGAAGGCGACTCACCGTTCGCTGTTCGACGGTTCGCTGCAAGGCATCGCGTACGCCGACCGTCCGGTATTCGGTTTCCAGGGCCATCCCGAGGCAAGCCCGGGTCCGCATGACCTGCAGCCGCTGTTCGAGCAATTCGTCCACCTGATGGTGCGCCGCCTGCAGCACCTGCTGCGCCTTCGCATCGCAGCCGCAGCAGGCGCAGGCGCGGCGGCCCGCTGATGCCGAAGCGCACCGACATCAAGAGCATCCTGATCATCGGCGCCGGCCCGATCATCATCGGCCAGGCCTGCGAGTTCGATTACTCGGGCGCCCAGGCCTGCCGGGCGCTGCGCGAGGAAGGCTACCGGGTCATCCTGGTGAATTCCAACCCCGCGACGATCATGACCGACCCGGAAATGGCCGATGCCATCTACATCGAGCCGGTCGAATGGCGCACGGTGGCGCGCATCATCGAGAGGGAGCGGCCGGATGCGCTGCTGCCGACGATGGGCGGGCAGACCGGGCTGAACACCGCTCTCGACCTGGTGCGCGAAGGCGTGCTGGAGAAATTCGGCGTCGAGCTGATCGCGGCCTCGCGCGAGGCCATCGACATGGCCGAAGACCGGGAGCTGTTCCGCAATGCGATGCGCGGGATCGGGCTCGAGTGCCCGCACTCGTACATTGCGCACAACCTCGATGATGCTCTCGCCGTGCAGGGCGAAGTCGGGTTCCCGACGGTCATCCGCCCGTCATTCACGCTGGGCGGCTCCGGCGGCGGCATTGCCTTCAATCGCGAGGAGTTCGAGGAGATCGTCACGCGCGGCCTCGACGCGTCGCCGACCAGCGAAGTGCTGATCGAGGAATCGGTGCTGGGCTGGAAGGAATTCGAGATGGAGGTGGTCCGCGACCGCAAGGACAACTGCATC
The DNA here is from genome assembly GCA_023265875.1 of Gammaproteobacteria bacterium. Lineage (GTDB taxonomy): Bacteria > Pseudomonadota > Gammaproteobacteria > Steroidobacterales > Steroidobacteraceae > SCUD01. Next base: position 7,922 of record JAHFSF010000082.1, read on the forward strand.
ATCGTCTGCTCGATCGAGAATCTCGATCCGATGGGCGTGCACACCGGCGATTCGATCACGGTAGCGCCGGCACAAACGCTGACCGACAAGGAATACCAGCGCATGCGCGATGCGGCAATTGCCGTGCTGCGCCAGGTCGGCGTGGAATGCGGTGGCTCGAACGTGCAGTTCGCGCTGAATCCGCAGGACGGCCGCATGCTGGTGATCGAGATGAATCCGCGCGTGTCGCGCTCGTCTGCGCTGGCGTCCAAGGCGACCGGATTCCCGATCGCCAAGGTCGCTGCCAAGCTCGCGATCGGCTACACGCTGGATGAGTTGCGCAATGACATCACCGGCGGCGCAACGCCGGCGTCATTCGAACCGGCGATCGACTATGTCGTGACCAAAGTGCCGCGCTTCACGTTCGAGAAATTCCCGGGGTCCAACACCCGCCTGACGACCCAGATGAAATCGGTGGGCGAGGCGATGGCGATCGGGCGTACCTTCCAGGAATCGCTGCAGAAGGCGCTGCGCAGCCTCGAGACCGGCTGCGACGGGCTGACGCCGGTCATGCTGTTGCCGCTCGACGCTGACGCGGAACAGCGGCTGGCCGAGGAGTTGCGGCACCCGGGCGGGGACCGCATCCGTTACGCGGCCGATGCCTTTCGTGCCGGCTGGCCGCTGCAGCGGATTGCCGCGGAATCCGCGATCGACCCGTGGTTCCTGGCGCAGGTCGAGGATCTCGTGCGCGAGGAAGCGGCGGTCAGTGCCGGCGGGATCACCGGGCTGACGGTCGAGCGCCTGCGGGAGCTGAAGCGCAAGGGCTTTGCCGACGCCGCGCTCGCGCGCGCCATTGGCGCGCCGGAGTCGCGGGTCCGGGCCCGGCGCCTGGCCTGCGGTGTCCACCCCGTGTACAAGCGCGTGGACACCTGCGCCGCGGAATTTGCAACCACCACCGCCTACCTGTACTCGACCTATGAGCAGGAATGCGAGTCGGCGCCGACCGACCGTCCCAAGATCATGATCCTGGGAGGCGGGCCGAACCGCATCGGCCAGGGCATCGAGTTCGATTATTGCTGCGTGCACGCGGCGCTCGCGCTGCGCGACGACGGCTATGAAACCATCATGGTGAATTGCAACCCGGAGACGGTCTCGACCGACTACGACATTTCCGATCGCCTGTATTTCGAGCCGCTGACATTCGAGGACGTCATGGAGATCATCGCCCGCGAGAAGCCGCGCGGCGTGATCGTCCAGTTTGGCGGCCAGACGCCACTGAAGCTTTCGCGCCAACTGGCTGCCGCCGGGGCGCCGATCATCGGCACCAGCCCGGATTCGATCGACATCGCCGAGGACCGGGAGCGCTTCCAGCAGCTGTTGAAGAAGCTCGAGCTGCGCCAACCGGCCAATGCGACGGCGCGCGACGAGGAGCGCGCGATCGAGCTCGCCCGCGATGTCGGGTATCCGCTGATCGTGCGTCCGTCCTATGTGCTCGGCGGGCGCGCCATGGAAGTCGTGTACGAGGAAGAGGACCTGCGCCAGTACATGCGTGAGGCCGTCAAGGTCTCGAATGAGAGCCCGGTGCTGCTCGATCGCTTCCTGGAACTCGCCATCGAGGTGGACGTGGATGCGATCTGCGACGGCCACGATGTCCTGATCGGCGGCATCATGGAACACGTCGAGCAGGCGGGCGTGCATTCCGGGGACTCGAGTTGCTCGTTGCCGCCGGCGAGCCTGACGGCTGCCGTGCAGGACGAGCTGCGCGAGCAGACGCGCCGCATGGCCCTGGCGCTCGGGGTCGTCGGCCTGATGAATGTCCAGTTTGCGATCCAGAATGGCGTGGTGTTCGTGCTCGAGGTGAATCCCCGCGCCTCGCGAACGGTGCCGTTCGTGTCGAAGGCAACCGGCGTGCCGCTCGCCAAGCTCGCGGCGCGTGTGATGGCCGGGCGCACGCTCGCCGAACTCGGCGCGCTGACCGAGCGCGTGCCCCCGTATTACTCGGTCAAGGAGGCGGTGTTCCCGTTCGGCAAGTTCCCCGAGGCGGACCCCATCCTG
>JAHFSF010000083.1 GCA_023265875.1 Gammaproteobacteria bacterium
GTCAATCAGGGTGCGGAGCAGCCTTTGCGCCCGCTCATTCGGCGTATCTTCGCTGCCGCGTGCCTGCTCTGTCATAAGTGATTGTTAATCAAGGCAATTGGGAATCGTGCCAAGCCAGGCATCGAAACTAGCAATCGAGCTTGCCGAGTGTCAAGGTGCATTTTCCGGGCCGCCGCTTCAGTTCTGGCCGGCGCGCGGCGGTGCATGCTAAAAGGTCGCAAAACCAGATGAACAAGCGCTTCTCACGGATCGCATTGGTAGGCAAGGTCGAGGACGCCCGCGTGGCCGATTCGATGGAAACACTTGCCAGGCACCTGCTGTCGCGCGAACTCGCCGTGCTTTGCGATGAATCGATCGATGCTGCCTGCCTGCCCGGCCAGGTCGAGCGCCGCCCGGCGGCGGAACTGACGGCGGACGCGGACCTGATCGTCGCAATCGGGGGAGACGGCACGATGCTGTATGCGGTGCAGCTCACGAAGGGGCGCGACATCCCGCTGCTGGGAATCAACCGCGGCCGGCTCGGCTTTCTGACGGATGTACTTCCGGACGAGATGATCGAGAGCTTCGATGAAGTGCTGGAGGGGCGATACGAGACCGATGTCCGGCAGCTGCTCGAAGCCCGCCTGACGCTGGCCGATGGCTCGACCGCGGTGCGCGTTGCGCTCAACGACGTGGTCGTCCAGCGCCACGAGTCGGGCCGCATGGTGGAACTCGAGACCTGGATCGGGGGCCGCTTCGTCAACACCCACGGCGGTGACGGGCTGGTGATCGCGAGTTCGACCGGATCGACCGCTTATGCATTGTCCTGCGGCGGGCCGATCATTCACCCGTCGCTGGGCGCGATCGTCATCGCCCCGATCTCGTCGCACACGCTGAGCGACCGCCCGATCGTCATCGGCCACGACAGCCGGATCGAGGTGCGTCTGGTGCTGCGCTCGGCCACCCGCGCCCAGGTCACCTGTGACGGCATGCTGCTCGGTGACCTCGATGCGGTCTCCCGGCTGATCATCGAACCAGCGACCGGCAGCGTGACGCTGCTGCACCCGCCGGGTCACGATTACTTCCGGCTGCTGCGCTCGAAGCTGCACTGGGGGCGCAGCGGCCGCAGCGGCGGTGCCGATTCTTGAGCCAGCTGGTACACCTCCAGATCCGCGATTTCGCGATCATCGACGCCATCGAGCTCGAACTTTCGGGCGGCCTGACCGCGCTGACCGGGGAAACAGGTGCGGGCAAGTCGATCCTCGTCGATGCGGTCATGCTCGCCATCGGCGGCCGCTCGAGCACGGACGTGCTGCGTCACGGCGCCGAGCGGGCCGAGATCACCGCAACATTCGACGTCGCGGGCGACGCGCGCGTGCGGCGCTGGCTGCAGGACCAGGACCTGGCCGACGACGGCGGCGAGATCGTGCTGCGCCGCGTCATCGGCCGGGACGGCCGCTCCCGTCAGTACGTCAACGGACAGGCGCAGTCCACCCAGGCCGTGCGCGAGCTGGGCGAATGCCTGATCGACATCCATGGCCAGCAGGAATTCCAGTCGCTGACCCACCGCGACGCGCAGCGCCTGCTGGTCGATGACCACGGCGGCCATGGTGCGCTGCTCGAGCCGGTGCGCGGGCTGGCCACCGAGTGGCGGCGCCTGCGCGATGAACGCGAGGCGCTCGCAGTCCTTGCGCGCGATCGCGGGTCGCGGCTCGAACTGCTGCGTTACCAGGTCGTCGAGCTCGAGGCACTGTCCCTCGCCGACGGGGAAGTGGCACGCCTGCTCGACGAGCGTTCACGACTGGCGAATCGCGGGCGGCTTGCGGAAGCGGCGCGCAATGCGATGGCGCTCGCCTACGACGCGGATGGCGCCGACGCACATGCATCCGCGGCGCGGGCCGCGACGCAACTGCGCGCCGCGGCCGCGCTCGATGCACGTCTCGCGGCACCGCTCGAGATCCTGGAAGGGGCCGTGATCGGCCTGAGCGAGGCCGGCCGCGGACTCGAAGCCTACCTCGAGACGCTCGATGCCGATCCGGCGCGCCAGGAATTCGTCGAGCGGCGCGTCGCTGCGATCGAGGACCTCGCGCGCAAGCACCATGTCGGTGCCGAGCGCCTGCTCCAGCAACTCGAGGACCTGCGCCGGCAGCTGGCGACACTCGAGCAATCGGATCTTGCGCTGGGTGAGCTGGACCAGCGCCTCGCCGGCCTGCGCACGCAGTACCGCGCAGCGGCAGCTTCACTGTCAGCCGCGCGGCGCGCGGCCGCAAAACGCCTCGCCACGTCGGTGACGGGCCTGATGCGGCAACTCGGCATGCCCGGCGGCCATTTCGAGATCACGGTGGAATCGGACGCGGATGCGGATCCGGCGGCCGCAGGCGGGGATCGCGTGGAATTCCTGGTCAGCGCCAATCCAGGGCAGCCCGCCGGGCCCATCGCCCGGGTTGCATCGGGCGGCGAGCTGTCGCGCATCAGCCTGGCCGTGCAGGTGGCCGCCGCCCATCGTCGATCGGGGACCTGCATGGTGTTCGACGAGGTGGACGCCGGCATCGGCGGCGGCGTCGCGGAAATCGTCGGTCGCAAGCTGCGCGAGCTGGGCGGACGGGGCCAGGTGCTGTGCGTGACCCATCTCGCGCAGGTCGCTTGCCAGGCGCACCACCAGCTGCGCGTGACGAAACTGACCGACGGCCGCGCCAGCCGCACGACGGTGACGTCGCTCGGCGCCGACGAGCGCATCGAGGAGCTTGCCCGCATGCTGGGTGGCGTCGAGATCACCCGCAAGGCGCGCGAACACGCGCGCGAGATGCTGCGCGCGACGACCGCGCGCTGACCGTCTCAGAGGCGCTTGCGGCGGTGCGGGCAATCCTTGCGACGGCAGCGGCCGTAGAGGATCAGGTTGTGCTCCTCGATCTCGAAACCCAGGCGGCTGGCAACACCCAGTTGCAGGCTCTCGATGCCGCAATCGAGGAACTCCTCCACGCGGCCGCAGTCCATGCAGATGATGTGGTCATGGTGCTGGCCTTCGTTGAGTTCGAACACCGCGGTCTCGCCCTCGAAGTGATGGCGCCTGACCAGCGCTGCGGTCTCGAATTGCGTCAGCACGCGATAAACCGTCGCCAGCCCGATGTCCTCGCTGTGTTCGCGCAGCGCGCGATGGATGTCCTCCGCGGACATGTGCCGATCGGGGCTGCCGGCCAGGATCTCGAGGATCTTGATGCGCGGCAAGGTGACCTTCAGTCCCGCCTTGCGCAGATCGCTGGTTTCCACGGACATGCCCCGGCGCCGCGAGGCGCGGCGGTTCCGATATGATACGGGGCATTATCCCCCAGGATTCCTGATCATGCGACCGATCCGCCCGTTCACCGGCCCAGCCGCAACTTCGCTGCTACTCGCCTTGCTGGCGACGGGTTGCGTCTATCGCATGGACGTCCAGCAGGGCAACCTGCTCGACGGCGAGCAGATCGACCAGGTCGAGGTCGGCATGACCCGCAGCCAGGTGCGCTTCCTGCTCGGCACGCCGATGGTCATCGACAGCTTCAATGCCGACCGCTGGGACTATGTCTACCGGCTGCAGCGCGGCCACAAGCGCAAGATCGCAAAGCACCACCTGGTGGTCTGGTTCGAGGGCGACAAGGTGACGCGCATCGAGGAGCCGGTCCCGGTGCCGCGCAAGCAATCAGCCGCGCCCGGCTGATTTCTTTCCGGTCGCCCCGCCCTGCCGTGCCAGGCGCCTGCGGCGCTCGCGCGGATCAACGGGCAGCGGCCGCAGCAGTTCGACGCGGTCGCCGTCGCGCAGGCGATGATCCGGCTCCACTTCGCGGCCGAAAATCCCCAGGCCGCAGCGTGCGACATCGATGTCCGGATGCATGGCGAGGATTCCAGAGAGTCCGACGGCCTCGGCTGCGGTGCAGCCATCAGCGACCTCGATCGCAAGAACAGTCTGGCGGCCGGCCTCGGCGCAGACGACCTGGATCGCGAGGCGCTCAGCCGCCACGGAACACCTGGTGCGCGCGCCGCCCGAAGGCATCGACCATCTGGTTGCAGATATCCTCGAATGCCGGCCCCAATGCGAGCCCGCTGATCAGGCCGCGGGTCTGGAACCGGATCCGCAGCTCGGCGCGCGTGCCCGCGTCCTCGATGGGCTGGAAGTCCCAGCGCCCTTCCAGCAGGCTGAATGGCCCCTCGACGAGGCGCATGTCGACCGAGCGATCGGGCACCAGTTGGTTGCGCGTCGTAAAGCTGCCGCGCACGACGCCGCGCGCCAGCCCCAGGCTGACCGTGACGAATTCGCCTTCGTCCACGACGATCCGGGCGCCCGTGCACCAGGGCAGGAATTCCGGATAACGCTCGACGTCCGTCACCAGGCCGAAGATCTGGCCGGGCGCATACGGCAACAGGGCGCTGCGGCGCACTTCACGCATGCTGCGATGATCCCACAGGCTGATTGTCGCCGTCGCCGGGGACACGGACAACCGCGTCATGCCGCTAGAATGCGTAATGGCCAGGAAAGTTGCCGAGCACGCCGGCCGCATCGCGGAAAACCGCAAGGCGCGGCATGAGTTCTTCATCGACGAGCGCCATGAGGCAGGACTCGCGCTGCAGGGCTGGGAGGTCAAGGCGCTGCGAGCGGGCCGGCTGCAGTTGCAGGAGGCCTACGTGCTGCTGAAAAACGGCGAAGCCTGGCTGTTCGGCGCACACGTCTCGCCGCTGCCGACCACGTCGACCCACGTCGTGGCGGACCCGACCCGCAACCGCAAGCTGCTGCTGCACCGCCGCCAGATCGACGCGATGATCGGCGCGGTCGAGCGCAAGGGCTTCACGATCGTGCCGCTGGTGGCCTACTGGAAGGACGGCAAGGCCAAGCTCGAGATCGGCCTGGCGCGCGGCAAGAAGCAGCACGACAAGCGCGCCGATGAGCGCGAGCGCGACTGGCGTCGTGAAAAGGCCCGCGTCATGAAGGGCCGGCGCTGAGGAGATCCGCATCACGCTGATCGAACTGTCGCTGGTCAATCTGGCGGTGATCGCCGGTGCAATGTTCGGCCTGTGGCTCGCCAGCATTCCCCTCAGGAACGCCAGCATCGTCGACATCTTCTGGGGCCCGGCGTTCGCCATCGTGGCCCTGGTCGGCTGGTGGCTGGGCGACGGCGACAGCGGACGGCGCACCTTGCTCGCCGTGCTGACCGGCGCCTGGGGCCTGCGTCTCGGCGCATATCTTGCGATTCGCAATATCGGGCATGGCGAGGATCCACGTTATGCGCGCTGGCGCAAGCGTGTCGAGGATGCCGGTGGAAATTTCATCTGGCACAGCCTTGTCATGGTGTTCTTCGTGCAGGGCGTCCTGGTCATCATCGTGTCGCTGCCGCTGCAGGCCGGGCAACTTGAGGCGACGGGCAGGCCGCTCGGTGCGCTCGCTCTGGCAGGAGCGCTCCTGTGGCTCATCGGCTTTCTGTTCGAGGCCATCGGCTACGGGCAGCTGCGGCGATTCAAGGCCGACCCGGCCAATCGCGGCCAGCTGCTGGACACCGGACTGTGGCGCTATACGCGTCATCCGAATTACTTTGGCAACGCCTGCCTCTGGTGGGGGCTGTGGCTCGTGGCCTGCGATGCGCCCGGGCTCTGGTGGACCGCCATCGGCCCGTTGCTGATGACGTTCCTGCTGCTGAAAGTCTCCGGAGTAACATTGCTCGAGAAATCGCTCGTCGCCGCCAAGCCGCAATACGCCGGGTACCAGCGCCGCACCAGTTCGTTCATTCCCTGGCCGCCACGCAACGCCTGAACGGCGGTGCCCGCGATTTGCTAGAATGACCGCGACTTCTGGGGGCGATCGGTTTCGACGTGGGTCGCGAAACTCCAGGGGCGTGCCGAGGTGCAGGCCTCCTCGTTAATCAGCTTGCAAACTATAGTTGCCAACGACGACAACTACGCTCTGGCGGCTTAATCCCGCCTAACCCCCGACTGGCATGTGCCTGTGCATCCAGACCCGGGGGACGCGCTCACAGGATCGCGGAACCGGTGTGCTCCGGGCCGGAACCGCTAAAACGTTCCTGAGCTGGCCGCATGTTTTCCCCGCCCGCCGGGTAGCATGAGGCGAGATCAATTGGCGTGGACACGCACGTAGATCCTGTAGCGTAGGGCTTGCGGACGCGGGTTCAATTCCCGCCGCCTCCACCAATTCAGGCATCAGCCGACCAACGGCTGTTTCCGGCCGTCATGGCCGCGCGGGGCAAGCGGATCGGAAATCGATCGCGGATCTTCCGGTCGATCTCCGGATCGATGTATTCGGGATAGTGGGTTGAGAGTATGGCCCTGACGCGCCCGGCCGCTCTGCGCCGGATGTCCAGTGAGCCGCCAGCTTCCCAGTCGCCCGGCGCCGAACGATCGGACAACTCCGGATATTGGTACTCGTCGCGCATCAGGCGCAGTGTCTGAGGGTGCCGCAAGTAGTGGCCCTCCCCGTGCACGATGTCCCTGATCACGTCGTAAGAAAGCGTTTCGTCATTGATCTCGATGCCGCGCACAGTCCGCAGCACGGCGCCGAGCATGTCGTTGTCAATCACCAGCGCTTCCGGTGAGGCCGCCATCAGGCTGCCCAGCATGCCAGCGGATTCGGACACGTCATTGCAGCCCGCATGCGCGGCAAGCGCTACCGCGATGCCCTTTTCGAATCCTGCCTGATTGTCTGGCAGCTTGGAATCGGTCATGCCTGCGCCGATGGAACTGGCCAGTCCATAGTGATTGATCATCTGCACCGCGGCAGCGCTGACCAATGCTTCCTCGCCGCTGCCTCCAGTGAACGACCCGGTGCGCAGATCGGAGATGAACGCCCAGGGGCCAATCATCACGGGATGGCGCGGGTGCACCATGTCTACCAGCAACAAGCCGGCCAGCGCCTCGGCGACAGCCTGCACCAGCGCCCCGGCCAGCGCCGCCGGTGCTGTCGCGCCAGCTTGTGGAGCGACGACGATCCATACTGGAGCATGGAATTTCGTGGATTCGAGGCAGACCTCGCTGTTGTCCTTGCCGTACTGCAAGGGTGAAATCACCGGGCAACCACCCCCGTGCATGAAGGGTCGCTCGCGGAACTTGGTCTCGCCTCCGGCCATCAGGTGCAGCATCTGCAGCGTGGGCTGCACGTGCGAAGCATTGTTGAACGAGAGGGCCGTGTGCTTGGCAGTGCCCGCTGCGCTGGCATAGGCGGTATTGAGGTCGCACTCGAGCTGATCGCTGAATTCCGTGGCGACGACCAGCCTGGAAAAAGCGTGAATATTCTCCAGGCGGTCCACCAGGCGGGCCAGGTCGTAAACATCGAGCAAGGTCGACGGACGGTATTTATCGGCACCGACATCGAGCATGTTGACCGCGTCGCCACCGCCAAAGGCGTGTACTGCCAGCCCGCCGAGGGCGAGATCGTGACGAGGGTCCTGCCCCAGGTAGCTCAACTGTTTTGGTGAAGCCGCAATCACGTCCTCGACCAGGCCGCGCGGAAAGCACAGTCGGCCGTGTTCGTTCAGGTGACAGCCACGCCTGAGGGCATGGTCCTGCAACTGCGGAATCGGCGTTCCCATGCCGATGTTTTCCAGCACGTCCAGCACGGTCTGATGCACGCGATCGATCTCGTGCTCGCTCAGCGGCCGATAGCGGCCACCTGTCATTCCCGGCCGCACTGCGCGAGCCGCCGGCGGTCGATCCAATCGCCCCTTTCTTCCGCCTTTGCGCATGCTTTTCCTCGCTCAGTCCCCTGGCGCCGCCGGCATCCAAGGCATCAGCAGCATCACTGCCGCCATGCCCCTCTGGAACACATACGCGATCACCGCTGATAACCGGTGCGGGTCGCCTCGAAGTAGTGACGGCGGCACAACGGCAGGTAACGCTCGTTGCCGCCGATCTCGACCTGCGCGCCTTCGCGCTCGACCGCGCCGTCGGCGCCGATGCGCACGACCATGGTCGCCTTGCGTCCGCAATGGCAGATGGTCTTCAGTTCCGACAACTCGTCGGCGAGCGCCAGCAGCCGCGCGCTGCCTGGAAACAACTCTCCTCGAAAGTCGGTGCGCAACCCGTAGCAAAGCACCGGTATGGACAGCCGGTCCACGACTGCGGCGAGCTGCTCGACCTGCGCCGGCGACAGGAACTGCGCCTCGTCGAGCAGGACGCAATTGACCTCCTGTTGCGCGTGCGAACCGGAGATCTCGCTGAACAACTCCGTACCCAGCTCAAAATGCAGCGCGTCGCTGCTGAGGCCAATCCGCGAGTGCACCTTGCCACCACCGCGCTGGTCCAGCCTGGCCGTGTAGACCAGCGTTCGCATGCCGCGTTCGCGGTAGTTGTGGCTCGACTGCAGCAACGCGGTCGATTTTCCCGCATTCATCGTCGAGTAATAGAAGTACAGCTTGGCCAAGTTGCGAGCCGGTGCTAGTAAAGCAGGTTGATCTCGCGCAGCCGCTCGCGCAGGTAGTCATCCGCGAGTATCGGCTCCGGATAGCGGCTCGGCCGGTCCGGCGTGACGCATCCGGGCAGCGTCGCGATCGGAAAGTCCGAATTGAAGTGCAGGAAGAATGGCATTGAATAGCGCGGAAAATTGACGCGCGCAGCGACCGGGTTGACGACGCGATGGGTCGTCGACGGCAGCACATGATTGGTCAGCCGCTGCAGCATGTCGCCGACATTGCAGACCAGCATGCCGGGCGGCGGATTGATCGGCAGCCACTGCCCGTTCCGGTCCAGCACCTCCAGGCCTCCTTCCTCGGCCCCAAGCAGCAGCGTGATCACGTTGATGTCCTCGTGGGCGCCCGCGCGCACGCCGCTGGCGCCGGTCTTCAGCGGCGGGTAGTGAATCACGCGCAACACGCTGTTGCCCTCGCCCACCTTGTCGTCGAACCAGTGCTGCGGCAGGCCGAGATACGCGGCAATCGCCTCGAGCAGCTTGCGGCCCATCGCGTCGAAAGCATTCCAGAGATCGAGCGCCGCGCGCCTGAATCCAGCATCGCCCGTCAACCAGACGTTGTCCGGCATCGACGACCGGTAACGGTGCCCCGGCGGCAGTTCGCGCCCGATCTGCCAGAACTCTTTCAGGTCGTGATGGGTGGCGCCCTTCGCGGTCTCGACGCCGAATGGCGTGTAACCACGCGCCCCCGCGATGCCAGGGATCCGGTAGCGGAGCTTGTCTTCCGCGGGCAGCGCGAAGAACCGCTTGAAGCGGTCAAGACAGGCGTCGATCAGCGGCTGCGGCAATTCATGGTCGCTGACAACGGCAAAGCCGTAGCGCTCGAAACTGCCGGCAAAATGCCGTACGAATGCGTCCGGATCGCGCTTCGCGAGCCGATAGCTCACCGGGACGATGCTGGCGGGCATTGGCGCATTATGGCCCCGGTTTCCCAGTCGCTCCAGAGTCACGCATCATGGCGGCCATGACGGAGACGTCGCGATGGTTCGTGATCATCAATCCGGTTTCCGGTGGCGGCCGGGCACGCCGGCGCTGGCCACGGCTTGCGGCTGCAATGGAGCGGCGTGGAGTCGCTCATGAATCGGCGACCACATCGTCCGCGGGCCATGCGGTCACGCTGGCAAGGCAGGCCGTTGAACAGGGCCATCGCCGGCTGCTGGCGCTGGGCGGCGACGGTTCATTCAACGAACTCATCAACGGCCTGCTGGCACAGCCCGATGTACCGCTTGACCGGATTCTCGCGGCGGTGGCGCCGCTCGGCACCGGCAACGACTGGGCGCATGCGATGCAGGTGCCCGACGATCCGGATGAGCTTGCGTCCCTGATGGCTCGCGGCGCGAGCCGCCGCGTCGATCTCGGCATGGCCGAGGTGACAGCTGCGTCTGAGGGCGTGCCACGACGACTCGCATTCCACAATGTCGCGGGAGCGGGGATCGATGCCGAAGCGCTGCGGCAAACGCCGCGCGGTGGACCGCGTGCGCTCGCCTACCTGATCGGCCTCGCTCGCGTACTGACCCGCTACCGGGCGCCGCAGT
>JAHFSF010000210.1 GCA_023265875.1 Gammaproteobacteria bacterium
TGGCCAGACCGTGCGGTCCCACCGCGTCGTCAATCCCTATCACGCGGTCGGAATCGCGCACGAGAAGAATTGCTGCAGCGCCGTCATCGCGCTGAAGGACCAGCGGTTCCTGTCCAGGATTGCGCCGACGTTACCCTTGCTTGCCTGCGACGTGGCGTCGTGCCGCTGCCGGTACCAGCACTTCGAGGACCGGCGCGCCGGCAGCGACCGCCGCGCGGTGGCGAAGTTCGTGAGTGGTGGTGCGCCCGTCGAACGGCGGCTGGGCCAGGGTCGACGCGCCACGGACTAGCAGCGATTCCCGGCGCGCGGCCGCCAGCCGCGGCGCTCAGCGGACCTTGAACTCCTCGGACTGCAATCCGTGCCGCGCGAGCAGCTTGTAGAAATCCGTCCGGTTCCTGCCTGCCAGCCTGGCTGCCTGGGTCACGTTGCCACGCGTGATCTGCAGCAGCTGGACCAGGTAATTCCGCATGAATTCCTCGCGCGCCTCGTCGAAGGTGGAAACCTGGGGTGCCGTGCCGGTGCCGAGCGCCCGCTGCACCAGTTCGGCGCTGATCACCGGCCCGGTTGCCAGCGATGCCGCATGATGCAATAGCGTCTCGAGCTGGCGGACATTGCCGGGCCACTCGCTGGCGGTCAGCAGTTCCACGGCTTCCGGCGCCAGCACCTGGCGATTCCCGGTCTGGCGGGCCAACTCGTCCAGGAAATGCGCGGCGAGCAGGGGCATGTCTTCGCGGCGCTGTGCCAGCGGCGGCAACTCGATGCGGCTGACGCTCAGCCGGTAGTAGAGGTCCTCGCGGAATCGGCCGTGCGCAATCAGTTCCGGCAGATTGCGCGCCGTGCTCGCGATGACCCGCACGGGTTCCTGGTCGAGCAGGCCATTCAGCGCGATCTGCAGATCGAGCGGCAGCTCACCGACCTCGTCCAGGAACAGCGTGCCGACAGGACTGCCGGCCGGCGCCAGGGCTTCATCCAGGTCGCGCCGTCCCTGCATGGCTGCCTGCAGCAATTCCATGGTTGCGGTCGCGCACACCAGCGTCGTGAAGCGCGCGCCGCGCCTCGCGCTCGCCTGGTGGATTGCGCGCGCGAATCGCGCCTTGCCCGTGCCGGGCTGGCCGGTGACCAGGACCGGTGAATCGGAGCCTGCGGCCATCAGCGCCTGCGACAGCCGGTCTTCCATGGCCGGATTGCGCGTCACGATGCCCTCGCGCCAGTCTTCGGTGACACCGGCGAAGCCCGAGACCTTGAGCGCGCTCCGGATCTGCTCCAGCAACTGGTCCTTTTCGACCGGCTTGGTCAGGAAGGCGAAGGCGCCGCTTTTCGTCGCCTTGACGGCGTCGGGAATCGTGCCGTGCGCCGTCAGCAGGATCACCGGCAGCGCCGGATAACGGCCCTGCAGGTCCTTGAGCAGCGCAATGCCGTCCTTGTCCTTCATGCGCAGGTCCGTAACCAGCACATCCGGCTGGAATCGTGGCACGGACGTCAGGGCCTGGCTCGCGCTCTCGCAGGCGGCGACTTCGAAGCCCTCGGAGCCGAGCCGGATCGTCAGCAGCCGCAGCAGGCCCGGATCATCATCGACCAGCACGACACGCGGCCGGCGTCCCAGCGGGGATTTCATGGCTTGCGCTTGACCTGGCCGCCCTCGAGCGCGGCAATGGCCTCGAGCTTGGCCTGCGCCAGTTCGAGTTCGTGCCGCAGGCGTTCCTTCTCGAGGAACTCCTGCTGCAACTGCTGGCCCAGGGAGGCCACGCGGTCGCTTTCCGCGGCCGCGTTGTCGCTGCGCAGCGTGGCATTCTCGAGGGTCAGCGCCAGGCGCGCGTCGAGCTCGCGGATCATCAGGTCGGCCAACGCGCGTTCCGATGGCAGCAATGTCTCGGGCGCTGCCAGCGCTTCACCGAGCAAGGCGCGGGCGCCGCTGGCATCGCTGGCCGCGTGGCCAGGCACGGCCAGCGCAAAGGCATAGTGCAGCCGATGCTGCGTCGAAGGGTCTGCAAGGTAGGCGGCACGCGTTGCCTGCAGGATCTCGGCCTGTTCGGCAGCTCCAGCGCCGCCCAACCGGTCCAGCATCGAGAGGTAACCCGCGACGATCTGGCCGTCATCGGTCAATGGCGCCGGCGGCACTTCCTTGCGCCGCTTCAGGCCAGCCCAGTCATCGACCGCGGCACAGCCCGAAAGCAGCACCGCGGCCAGAAGCCAGGCGACCAGACCCTCACGCGGCATGTGCCGACTCCCGTGGCGGGCGCGCCGGCAGCCAGATGCGCAGGTGCGCGCCGGGAAACTGGCCGTAAATGATCTCGACCCTGCCACCATGCGCCTCGACGAACTCGCGCACGACCGAAAGCCCGATCCCGGTGCCCTTCAGCGGGCCACCCTGTGGCGCCGGTCCGGAGTAGAAAGCCTCGAACACCTTGTCGCGCTCTGCGACCGGTATGCCCGGACCCGTGTCGGCCAGGTCGATGACGGTCGTCGTCCCTTCGGGAAAGGCGTGTATGTGGATGGTGCCACCGCGCGGCGTGAACTTCAGCGCGTTCGACAGCAGGTTCTCGAGCACCAGTTTCAGCTTCGGCCGATCCGCGACCAGGTCCACGTCTGCCACCTGCAGGTCGAGTTTCAGGTCGCGCGCCGCGAGGGCCAGACGCTGGCTGTCGACGACGGTACCGATCAGCGATCCGAGACGGAACTGGGACCGCTCGACGCTGCTCGCCCGTGACTGCCAGGCACTGTAGGACAGCAGGTTCTCGATGAGTTGCTGCAGCCGGAGCGCGTTGTCGCGCAGGATGGTGGCGACCTCCCTCTGGTTGTCGTCAAGTGGCCCGACGGCACCCTCCAGCAACAGGTCGGTCCCCTCGCGGATGTTCGCCAGCGGCGTCTTCAGTTCGTGGGACATATGCCTCAGGAATCGGTTCCGGTCGGCAGCGATTTCCAGCAGCCGGTTGCGCAGCCATTCCAGCTGCCGGCCGAGGGCCACCAGGTCCGCCGGCCCGCTGACCGCGATGGCCTGCGCGTAGGTCCCGCTGCCGAGGTCGCTGATGGCGCGGTCGATGGCGCGCAGCGGCCGCAGCACATAGAAGACGAAGACTGCCACCACCGCGATGGAGGCCGGCAGCAGCGCCATGACCGCCCATGCCAGCGACCGTTGGGTCTTCTCCGCGCGGCGCTCGACATCCTGCAGTCGCTCGTCGATGCC
>JAHFSF010000009.1 GCA_023265875.1 Gammaproteobacteria bacterium
GATCGGCCGGCCGAACTGCTCGCGGTCGTGCAGGTAAGGCGCTACCAGGTCGAGCGCCGCGCGCATAAGGCCGAGCGGCCCGCCGGTCAGCACGACACGCTCATAGTCGAGCCCGGACATCAGGATCTGGGCGCCATCGCCGACTTCGCCCAGCACGTTTTCATCCGGCACGAAGCAGCCGTTGAACACGAGTTCACTGGTGTCCGAGCCGCGCATGCCAAGTTTGTCCAGTTTCTGCGCGCTGTGATAACCGGCCATGCCCCGCTCGACAATGAAGGCCGTGATGCCCGGCGCACCGCTGCCGGGCTGCACGGTTGCATAGACGACGACCGTGTCGGCCTCCGGACCATTGGTGATCCACATCTTGTTGCCGTTCAACACGAATCCATTGCCGCGCCGGCTGGCGTGGGTGCGCATCGAGACGACGTCGGATCCGGAACCGGGCTCGCTCATCGCCAGCGCGCCGATATGTTCGCCGGTGACCAGCGGCGGCAGGTATCGCTTCTTCTGGGAATCGTTGCCCCAGCGGCGCAACTGGTTGACGCAGAGATTCGAGTGCGCGCCATAGGACAGGCCGATGGATCCGGAGATGCGGCTGATTTCCTCCATGGCGACGACGTGCTCGAGGTAACCGAAGCCCAGCCCGCCGTAAGCTTCGGGCACGGTCATCCCGAGCAGGCCCATCGCGCCCAGTTCGGGCCAGAGTTCGCGCGGGAACTGGTTGCTGCGGTCGATCTCGTCGGCCCTGGGCGCGATCCGGCGCAGCGCGAATTCGCGCACGGCCTGGCGCAGTTCGTCGGCCCGCTCGCCGAGCTGGAAGTCGAAATTCACGTCAAACATCGCTGCTCTTCGGAACCGCCCACCCCTTGTCATTGGCATCATATTGTCGGACAATCCGACAAGCAAGTGCGAAGCGGTAAAAGGTGAGCTGTGTTCGAACCCGTGGCATATGCCCCCGCCTACCTGCGCGTTTCCGAGGCTATCCGCGTCCGTATCCTGAGCCGCGAACTGCAGGAAGGACAGGCGCTGCCAACGGAAACGGAGCTGGCCCGCCAGTTCGGTGTCAACCGCTCGACGGTTCGCGAGGCCCTGCGCAAGCTCGAGAGCAATGGCCTGCTCGGCCGGCGGGCGGGCGGCAAGCGCCTGTACATCACGCGCCCGACCCGGGAGTCGGTGGGCGGTGGCCTGTCCCAGGCCCTGACACTGCACCAGACCCGGGTGGTCGATGTCTGGGAAGCCTTGCTGGCGGTGCAGCCTGGGATCGCCAGGGCGGCCGCGCTGCGGCGGTCGGACGCGGCGATCGAACGCCTGGCAGCGGCGGCGGCGCGTTTCGCCGGCCGCCGCGGTGAGCGCGAGCTGGCCGTGAATGACGTCGCGGATTTCTTCGATGCGCTCGGCGAGGCGAGCGGCAACCCCGTGTTCTCGCTGCTGAACGAACCACTGCTGCGGCTGCTGAAGCCGAGCCTGGCCGTCATCATCGATCGCGTGCCGCAGGCACGCGGGCGCATCGAGTCCGCCCAGCGCCATATCTTGGCGGCAGTCGTCGCGCGCGATGCCGATTCCGCTTCCGACTGGATGGCGCGCCACGCGCGCGATTTCCGGCGCGGCTACGAAGTGGCCGGCATCCCCCTGTCGAGCGAGGCCGGCCAGGAACTCGCCTGCGGCTGAGCCCGCTTCAGGCGATCTCGACCGCGACCGCAGTCGCCTCGCCGCCACCGATGCACAGCGATGCGATGCCCCGCTTGCCGCCCTTGCGGACCAATGCGTGCAGCAGCGTCGTCAGGAGGCGCGCGCCGGTTGCGCCGATCGGATGACCGAGCGCGCAGGCCCCGCCGTGCACATTCACGCGCTCCTGGCCGATACCCAAGTCCTTCATGGCGGCCATGGTGACGACCGCGAATGCCTCGTTGATCTCGAACAGGTCCACGTCCGCTGCGCGCCAGCCGGCCCTTTCCAGGACTTTGGCGATGGCGCCGGCGGGTGCGGTCGTGAACCACTCTGGCGCCTGCGCATGGCTGGCGTGGGCGATCAGTCGCGCCATCGGCTTCAGGCCCTGCCGCGCGGCCGCATCGGAATGCGCCAGCAGCAGCGCCGCCGCACCGTCGGCAATCGAGGACGAACTCGCCGCCGTGACCGTGCCGTCCTTGGCGAAAGCCGGCTTGAGACCGGGGATCTTGTCGATGGACACGTTGAATGGCGTCTCGTCGCGGGCGACGACACGCTCGCCTTTACGGTCGGCCACCGTGACCGGCGCGATCTCGGCACTGAAGGCGCCGGAGTCGATCGCCGCGAGCGCACGCCGGACCGATTCCGCGGCAAAGGCATCCTGGTCGGCACGCGTGAACCCGTACTTCGCGGCGGTCGCGTCGGCGAAGCAGCCCATCAACTTGCCGTCCCAGGGGCTCTGCAGGCCGTCGTAGAACATGTGGTCGAAGATCTCGCCATGGCCCATCCGGTAACCGGCGCGGGCTTTTTGCAGCAGATAGGGCGCGTTGGTCATCGACTCCATGCCGCCTGCGAGCACGAGCCCGGCCCCGCCGGCTGCGAGCTGGTCCGCGGCGAGCATCACCGTCTTCATGCCGGACCCGCACATCTTGTTGACAGTTGTCGCCGGGACCGAGGCCGGAATGCCGGCCGCGAGGGCGGCTTGGCGTGCCGGCGCCTGGCCCTGGCCGGCGGGGAGCACGCAGCCCATCACGACTTCGTCGATCGCGGCAGGATCGACGCCGGCGTCAGCGAGTGCAGCGCGCAGCGCCACCGACCCCAGCGCCGGGGCCGCGACCGTAGCGAAAGTCCCGAGCATCGCGCCGATCGGCGTGCGCCGGGCGCTGAGGATGACGATGGAGTTCCTGGCCATGATATTGATCCTGCTGATGTTTTCTTCGGCTGTCCGGCCTAATCCGGCGGCCCGGCAATGCCCGAAGGCCGATTCATGAGGCGGCTATTTTGCCCTGCAAAATGATAAAAGTCTCGCGGACTCTGGAGTCCCCGGCTGCGGCTACACTGTTCCACCCGTCGTCCGGAAAGACCTGATGAGCAGCCCCGCCGAACGCATCGACAAGGACGCTGATTCCGCGCGCGGACCATTGCGCTTCATCAGCGCCGCGTCGCTGTTCGATGGCCACGACGCCGCCATCAATATCATCCGCCGCATTCTCCAGGCCCATGGCGCCGAGGTGATCCACCTGGGCCACAACCGGAGCGTGGCCGACATCGTGCGCGCCGCGATCCACGAAGATGCCGACGGCATTGCGGTCAGCAGCTACCAGGGCGGACACAACGAGTATTTCCGTTACATGGTGGACATGCTGCGCGAGCTGGGTGCCGGCCACATCAAGGTCGTGGTCGGCGGCGGCGGCACGATTGCGGCGCACGAAGTCGGGGAACTCGAGGCCTATGGCGTCGAGAAAATCTACACGCCGGATGACGGCCTGCGCCTGGGTCTCGACGGCATGATCGACGACGTGATCCGGCGTGTCCGCAGCGCACCGCGTCCGGCATTCGACGGCAATTCGGTTTCCGCCGATGATCCGGTCGGCCTGGCGCGCGCCATCTCGACGCTGGAACAGGGCGGCAATGAAGTCGAACTTGCGCGGATCCGGAGCATGGCCGCCAAGACCCTGAATCGGCCGCCCGTGCTCGGCATCACCGGCACCGGCGGTGCCGGCAAGTCGTCGTTGACGGACGAGATCCTGAACCGGATCGTGCGGTTCTTCCCGGACCGCAAGGTCGCGGTCGTCGCGATGGACCCGACGCGGCGCCGCTCGGGAGGCGCACTCCTGGGTGACCGGATCCGGATGAATGCGCTCGCCGATTCGCGATTCTTCATGCGCTCGCTGGCGACCCGCCGCCAGCACCTGGCGACGAGCGCCGTACTTGCCGATACCGTGCAGCTGCTGAAGGCGGCGGGTTTCGACCTGATCGTCGTCGAGACCGCCGGTATCGGCCAGAGCGACACCGAAATCGTCGATCTCGTGGACCTGTCGCTGTACGTGATGACGAGTGACTATGGCGCGGCGAGCCAACTCGAGAAAATTGACATGCTGGACTTTGCCGACTTCATCGCGCTCAACAAGTTTGAAAAGCGCGGCGCCGAGGATGCGCTGCGCGATGTGCGCAAGCAGGTCGCGCGCAACCGCAAGCTTTTCGAGACGCCGCCGGACCGGTTGCCCGTCTATCCGACCATTGCGAGCCAGTTCAACGATGCCGGCGTCAATTCGCTGTTCGCTGCGCTCTGCACGCGGCTCCAGGAGCAGTGGGGACGCCTGCGGCCGTGGCAGCCCGCGGGCCTGGCGCCGGTCGGCCTGCCGAAGCGCCAGGCGATCATTCCCGGCGAGCGCGTGCGCTACCTCGCGGAGATCGCTGCCCATGGGCGCAAGGCACGCCAGCGCGCGTTCGAATGCGCCGAAGCCGCCAGCCTTGCCCATGGATTGCATCGCGCACTCGCCGCCGCCGGGGACCCGGAACTGCCGGGACCGCTCGACCGTTATCCCGAATCGCGGCTGGAGGACGGGAACGGCACGCTCGCGACGCAACGGCGCGCCTACAACGCGGCGCTCGATGCCATCGGCGCCGAGGGCATCGGGCTGCTGAAGGCCTGGCCCGAGCGCGAGGCCGCCGCGAATACGGAGGAGTATGGCTACCGGGTCCGTGATCGTGAAGTCCGCGGCGCCAATTACGCGGAGTCCCTGTCGCACCTGAAGCTGCCAAAGATCGCGACGCCGCTCTACCGCGACTGGGGCGATCTGCTCGCCTTCCTGTTGACGGAGAACCTGCCGGGTTCCTATCCGTACACCGGCGGCATCTACCCGTATCGCCGCGAGGACGAGGATCCGACCCGCATGTTCGCCGGCGAGGGCATGCCCGAGCGCACCAACCGGCGCTTCCATTACGTTGCGGCCGGCCACAAGGGCGCGCGCCTGTCCACCGCCTTCGACTCGACGACGCTGTACGGGGAGGATCCCGACGAGCGGCCCGACATCTATGGGCGAATCGGCAATTCGGGTGTCTCGATCGCGACGCTGGACGACATGAAGCGCCTGTATTCGGGCTTTGACCTGTGCGCGCCGTCGACCTCGGCGTCGATGACGATCAATGGACCGGCGCCGATGATCCTGGCGATGTTCATGAATACCGCCGTCGACCAGCAGGTCGAGCGCCATCTGCGCGAGAGCGGACACTGGCGCGCAGCCGAGGCCAGGATCGAGGCGCTGTTTGGCGGGCGCGAGCGCCCGCGCTACCGCGGCGAGCTGCCGGCCGGCCACGATGGCAGTGGACTCGGATTGCTGGGCGTCAGCGGCGACCAGCTGGTCGATCGCGAAACCTACGCCCGGATCCGCGCCGATGCGCTCGCGCGCGTGCGCGGCACCGTGCAGGCCGACATCCTGAAGGAGGACCAGGCGCAGAACACCTGCATTTTCTCGACCGAATTCGCGCTCAGGATGATGGGGGACATGCAGCAGTTTTTCATCGACAACCGGGTGCGGAATTTCTATTCGGTGTCGATCTCCGGTTATCACATCGCGGAGGCAGGCGCAAACCCGGTGTCGCAGCTCGCATTCACGCTGGCGAACGGATTCACGATCGTCGAGTATTACCTGTCGCGCGGCATGAGCATCGACGACTTCGCGCCGAACCTGTCGTTCTTCTTCTCGAATGGCATGGACCCCGAGTACGCGGTCATCGGCCGTGTCGCGCGCCGGATCTGGGCCCGCGCGATGCGCGATCGCTACGGCGCCGGGCCGCGCAGCCAGATGCTGAAATACCACGTGCAGACCTCGGGCCGCTCGCTGCACGCGCGCGAAATCCAGTTCAACGACATCCGCACGACTCTGCAGGCGATGTACGCGCTGTTCGACAGCTGCAACAGCCTGCACACGAATGCCTATGATGAGGCGATAACGACGCCGACCGAGGCGAGCGTGCGCCGCGCGGTTGCGATCCAGCTGATCATCGCGCGCGAGCTGGGCCTGAATTTCAACCAGAATCCCTGGCAGGGTTCATTCGTCGTCGAACGCCTGACGGCGATCGTCGAGGACGCCGTGTACCGCGAATTCGACAGCATCTCGGAGCGCGGTGGCGTGCTGGGCGCCATGGAAACGATGTACCAGCGCGGCAAGATCCAGGAAGAATCGCTCTATTACGAACAGAAGAAACATGACGGCAGCCTTCCGATCATCGGCGTCAATACCTTCCTTCCCGAGCACGGCGATCCCGACGAGAACAGGCATGCCGAGCTGATCCGCTCGACCGCAGAAGAGAAGGTGGCACAGGTCGGCGCCGTGCGCGCCTTCAATGACGCGCACGCCGGCGCGCAGGGTGCGGCGCTGCAGCGGCTGCAGGAGACGGCGGCGTCGGCGGGCAATATCTTCGCTGAACTGATGGAGACCGTGAAATCGGCCTCGCTCGGGCGCATCTCAGGCGCCCTCTATGCAGTCGGGGGCCAGTACCGCCGCAACATGTAAGTCGAGTGTCCGCTTTATAGCAGCGGCTCACCGACTGCAGTCGCAATACGCGCGCGGGCGCTGTCGCGGATCGACGCCGCGGTGGCGGAATCCTGCGTGACCGCAATCGGTTCGAGCACCTCGACCTCGAGACGTGACCAGCGCGGCAGGAAAGTCCGGGCGCGCAGCGCCCTGCGGGTGCCGCGGATGGCGACCGGCACCACCGGCACGCCGGCGCGCGCAGCGGTCACGAATGCCCCCGTGTGGAACCGCAGCAGGCCGGTCTGCACGCTGAAGGTTCCCTCGGGAAAAAAGGCGATCGATCCACCCTGGGCAACGGCACGCAGGATGCGCCGGGCATCGCTGGCGCCCTCGTGCCGGTTGACACGGTCGACAAACTGGTGGCCGAGCCGGCGCATCAATGACCCGGCAAGCGGGATGGCCGCCGCCTCTTTCTTGATGACGAAACCGAATCGCGGCGGCAGGGTCGCGAAAAGCAGCGGTCCGTCCACGTAGCTGGCGTGATTTGCGACGACGATGCAGGGACCGGGTGGCAGGCGGTGCATGCCGATCCGGTGCGCCGGCAGCCCGGACAGCCTGAAATATGCACGGCAGGCCAGCTGGGCCGCGCGACGCCTCTGCTGCGTGGTGGGTAATGTGAGCACCGGGAGCGCCACGATCAGCAGCACGAGGACCAGCAGCAGCCAGGCATAGACACCCCAGACCAGCCGGAACGGACCCAAGGCCGTCACCGGGCAAGGGCCGGCCACAGGGGGTACTGTGAACTGGTTCCGGTTATGTTAATGGTCATGGTTGTCTGTGAAGGCGGTCACGTTCGACCGCGCCGGAGGCGAACCATACTGCGTCTGCATTCTGTCGCACAGCCCCGCCGGCCGAGCCGCGGCGGCGGTCAGATCCGCGACCAGGAGCAGGGCAGGCCAATGAGCGCAGCAATGAAGTCCTCGACATCGGTGCGGACCGCGACAATTGCCGCCGCTGATTCGGCGGCTGGCGCCGTCGAAGCGGTGGTCGTGCGCTTCCTCGACGCCGTCTGGATGGAGCGTGGTCTGTCTCCCAACACGCTGGCCGCATACCGTGCCGACCTGACTGCCCTGTCGCGCTGGCTGCGCCAGCGCGGTACCACACTCGTCCGCACTTCGCGCAGCGACCTGCTGGCCTTCATCGCCTGGCGCGTCGAGACCGGCGCAAGACCGCGGTCGACGGCGCGGCAGTTGTCGAGCTTCCGCCGCTTTTTCCGTTATCTGGTCCGCGAGGGTCTCGTCCGGGAGGATCCGACGGCGCAGATCGCGATGCCGAAGATCGGCCGTTCGCTGCCAAAGTCACTGACCGAGGCACAGGTCGACGCACTGCTCGGCGCGCCGCAGACGACCGATCCGCTCGGCAGCCGTGATCGGACGATGCTCGAGGTGCTGTACGCGACCGGCCTGCGCGTTTCCGAACTCGTGAGCCTGAAGCACGGCCAGATCAACATGAACCAGGGCGTGTTGCGGATTGTCGGCAAGGGCAACCGTGAAAGGCTGATACCGCTCGGCGAAGAAGCCGTGCGCTGGCTCGGCGATTTTGTCCGCGGCGCGCGGGGTGAAATCCTGCTGGACCGCCAGACCGAACACCTGTTTCCGACGCGGCGCGGCGATCGCATGACGCGTCAGGCCTTCTGGCACATCATCAAGCGCTACGCGAAGAAGGCGGGCATCGAGAAGGAGCTGTCGCCGCACACGCTGCGCCATGCCTTTGCGACCCACCTCCTGAATCACGGCGCGGACCTGCGGGTCGTCCAGATGCTGCTTGGTCACAGCGACCTGTCCACGACCCAGATCTACACGCACGTCGCGCGCGAACGCATGAAAGAACTGCACGCGCAGCACCACCCTCGCGGCTGATAGACTTGCCACCGTGAACCGCGGCCATTTGCCGCGGTCCAAGGCGTATGCGAGCTGTTTTCGACCATCCTGCCAGTCACCTGATCCGGTTGCTGCGGCACTTGGCGGCGCTTGCGCTGCTGCTGGCCGTGCCGGCGGCGTTCAGCCAGTCGACGCCCAGGCCCGACGCGCGCGCTGAAATTGCCCGCCGGCTCGAGGTCAAGCTGGAAGACGTTCGGCCGTCACCGGTGGCGGGCCTCTATGAAGTCCGCTCGGGAGCCGAAGTCGGCTACGTATCGCTCGATGGCGGTTTCTACCTTGACGGCGACATCTTCGACATGAAGAGCAAGGAGAACCTGACCGAGCACAGCCGCCAGACGGGCCGGTTGAATCTGCTGGCGGGGGTCGCCGACGCCGATGCGATCGTGTTCGCGCCGCGCGGCCCGGTGCGATATTCGCTGACCGTATTTACGGACGTCGATTGCGCCTACTGTCGGCGCTTTCACCAGGACATGGACGAACTGAACCGGCTTGGCATCCGGGTCCGCTACCTGATGTACCCGCGCAGTGGACCTGACACGGAATCCTGGCGCAAGGCGGAAGCGGTATGGTGCAGTGCCGACCGTCGCGATGCGCTGACCCGTGCCAAGCGCGGTGAGGTCATCAAGGCGCCGGCCTGCAAGACGCCGGTTGCCGAGCAATATGCGCTCGGGCGTGAACTGGGGATCCGCGGCACCCCCGGAATGTTCACCGACAAGGGCGAATACATCGCCGGTTACCTGCCGGCCGCACAGCTCGCCGAACATCTTTCCACGCTGGCCGCCACCGCCGCGTCGGAATGATCCTGCTCAGCGCTCGAGCAGCGGCAGCTTGCTGGCGACGTCCTTCCACTGATCCGCGTCGGCGGGCGGCTCGCCGCGCTGCGAGATCACGGGCCAGGTGCGTGACAGTTCCGCGTTGAGCGCGAGGAACGGTTCCTGGCCGGCCGGCACCTCCTCCTCGGAAAAGATGGCTTCGACCGGGCACTCCGGCTCGCACAGCGTGCAGTCGATGCATTCCTCCGGGTCGATGACCAGGAAGTTCGGGCCTTCATGAAAGCAGTCCACCGGACAGACTTCCACGCAGTCCATGTACTTGCACTTGATGCAGCTCTCGGTGACGACGAACGTCATCGCATCAGCTCCCGGCCCGCCCGCGGCGGCGCGCATTGTGCCACAGATGCGCCCACGCGATCGCCGCGCTCAGCGGGCCGGCCGGGCCGCGTCGATCGTCGTGAAATGCAGGCCGGCCGTGCCTTCGGCGCGATCTTTCAGGAACCGGCCAAGCGCGAAGACGACGCTCGGAAACGCGATCTCGGGCCACGGAATCTTCGCTTCGTCATACAAGCGCACTTCGAGGCTCTCGACGCCGATGCCGTAAGACGGCTCGGCAAGCACGGCGCGGAACATCACGTGCACCTGCCTGGCATGCATGACGTGCACGATCGCACACAGGCTGCCGACTTCGACCCGCGCGAGTGCTTCCTCCCAGCATTCACGGGCCGCGGCCTGCTGCAGGGTTTCGCCATTCTCCATGAAGCCGGCAGGGATCGTCCAGAAACCGCGCCGCGGTTCGATCGCGCGCCGGCATAGCAGGATCCGGCCGTCATGCTCGGGCACGCAGCCGGCGACCAGTTTCGGGTTCTCGTAGTGGATCGTCCCGCAGGCGGGGCAGACGTGCCGCGGGAGGTGGTCCCCGTCGGGCACGCGCATGCCGACGCGCGACCCGCAGTGCGAGCAGAAGTTCATCGTCCGGATTGTCGTCGCGGGGACCGGTGGTGCCAAGCAGAACCGGAGGCGCGGGCAGGGCACCCGCGCGCGCCTTATACTCGCCAACCGCGCGGCCGGGATGGCGGAATTGGCAGACGCAGTGGACTCAAAATCCACCGGTGGCAACACCGTGCGAGTTCGAGTCTCGCTCCCGGCACCATGTTGCGACCTTTTCCGGAGCTGCGGCATCTAAGCCCCTGATGCCCAGGATCGCCGATATCGAAATTCCGGATCCGGTGGTTGCCGCCGCCCGTTCGGGCGACCAGCAGGCGCTTGCAACGGTCTATCGGCTGACCGGCGCTCCCATCTACACGCTGTTGCGCCGCCTGGTGCGGCGCGCAGCCATCGCCGAAGAGCTGCTGCAGGAGACATTCGTCGACGTGCTCGAGCATATCGGCGCCTTCGAGGGCCGCTGCCCGCTCGCTGCCTGGATCCGTTCGATCGCAGTCAACCGGGCCCTGATGTACCTGCGCTCACCATGGCACCGCAGTCTCGAATGGCTGGACGCCGAGCCCGGCCGCAGCGATACCCTGGGCAGCAAGGAACACACGGTAACGGCCGGCCTGGATGCCGAGCTCGAACGTGCGCTGATGCGCCTTCCCGCCCTCGGCCGGGCGGTCGTCTGGCTGCACGACGTCGAGGGCTATACGCATGCCGAGATCGGCCTGGCGCTTGGCCGCACGCCCAGTTTTTCGAAATCCCAATTGTCGCGGGCGCACGCCCGGTTGCGCGACGTGCTCCGCGAAGCCGCATCCATCGGGGAGGGCACACCATGCGCACCGGTTTGAGTGAATGGAGCACCCGGCTGGCGGCGCTGCCCGGCTTCGAGCCTCCGGCTGGCGCCTGGCAGGCGATTCTAGCCGCGCGTCGGGAGCGCGCACCGCAGACGGCACTGCGCTGGCCTTCGGCACTTGCCGCAGCCTTGTTGCTGGCCGTGGCGGGATTGCCCTGGCTGTCGCAATCCGGGCGGGATGAGCCGCTGCCCGCGACCAGCCCGGTGGCCGATCCGGCCAGCCTCGCGACCGCAGCCATCCGGGTCCAGAACGCCCGGCTCGAGTCGCTGCTGGCGGCGTTGCCCGAGCGGCATGCCATGCGCGGCAGCACGGCCTTCACGGTTTCGCAGCTCGAAGACCGGCTCGCGCTGGTCGACGACCGGCTGAGTCGCGTGGCGCTCGTGCCGCACGCACCCGAATTTTCCGAACGGTTGTGGCACGAACGCGTCGAACTGATGAATTCGCTGGTCCAGGTCCGGTATGCGGATGTGGCCAGTCCACTTTGAGATTCCGGAGGTCCTGATGAACAAGGGAATACTGGCGGCCGTGGCGACAGCAGCATGCATCCTTGCCGTGCCATCGTCATGGGCTGCGGCAACCGATGAGGCGGCACTCCAGCAGCGTCTCGAGGAGGCCCAGGAACGGCTGGAGGCTGCGGCAAGGGAAGTCGCGGAGCTTTCTGCCGAAGCGGGAGGGCCCGCCATGGCCCGGATGTTCGAGCTGCACGTTGCGGGACCGGATCGCGCGATGCTGGGCATCAACCTGGGCGGCGCGGAATCGAATGGCGCCGGAGTGAAGGTCAATGGGGTGAGTCCAGGTGGTCCGGCCGCCGAAGCCGGCGTGCGGCAGGGCGATGTCATCGTCGCCATCGACGGCAAGTCGGTGGGTGCCGGCCGGGACGTCGTCGCCGCCATGGACGGCGTCGAGCCCGGCGAGAAAGTCGCGCTCGAACTGCGCCGCGACGGCAAGCCGGTCAAGGTGAACGTCGTTTCTCGCCCGATGGACTACCCGTTCATTTCGCTGGGCGCGCATCCGCCGCTGCGCCCGATGCACGGCATGGCCCTGGAACACGCAGGTCACTGGTTGCTGGAAGACTGGAGCGATGCGGAACTCGTGACCGTGACGCCAGGACTCGGGCGTTACTTCGGCACCGACAAGGGCGTGCTGGTCGCACGCGCGCCGGAGGACTCGACGCTTGGCCTGCAGGACGGCGATGTCATCGTCGCAATCGGCGGGCGCGAGCCGCAGAACGGGCCGCATGCAATGCGGATCCTGCGTTCCTACCAGCCGGGTGAGGCGGTGGAACTGCGGATCCTGCGCGATCGGAAGGCGCAGTCGTTGAAAGCCACGGTGCCGGAACGGAATTTCGGGCACCCGTCGGTGCTGCCAGTACCGCCAAGTCCGCCAGTGCCGCCACGCGTGCCGGCCAGCCAGACCTGAGCACGATGTCCCCTGTGCTAGTCTGCGCGGCGCATGCGCCGCGCAGACTTTGCCTATGAGCTTCCGCAGGAACTGATCGCGCAGCGACCGCTCGATGATCGCTCGGCAAGCCGCCTGCTGGTCCTCGATGGGGCCGGTGGCCGGGTGCGGGACCTCAAATTCACCGACCTGCCGTCGCTGTTGCGGGTGGGTGATCTCGTCGTCCTGAACCACACCCGCGTGCTGCCAGCCCGCCTGCGCGGCCGCAAACAGACCGGTGGATCCTGCGAAATCCTGCTGGAGCGCATCCTCGGTGAACGCCGAATCCTGGCCCAGGCGCGTGCCAGCAAGGGCTTTCGGCCGGGAACCGGGATCGACCTGCCGGGGGACGCCCGCGCGACCGTGATCGGCCGGCACGACGACCTGTACGAGTTTGAACTCGACCGTCCCGCACTGGAATATCTCGAACGGCACGGCAGCATGCCGTTGCCGCCCTACGTGGCGAGATTGGCCGATGCCTCCGATCGCGAGCGTTACCAGACCGTCTACGCGGACACGCCCGGCGCAGTCGCCGCGCCGACGGCGGGTCTCCATTTCGACCGGCAGATGCTGCAGCGCCTCGAGGCAGCAGGTGTCGAGCTCGCGCGCGTGACGCTGCATGTCGGCGCCGGCACCTTTCAGCCCCTGCGCGTGGATGACATCGGGCTGAATCGCCTGCATGCCGAGCGCTACTGGGTGCCGGCCGCCACGGTGGCAGCCATCAGCGCGGCGCACCAGCGCGGTGGGCGCGTGGTTGCCGTCGGGACCACGGTCGTCAGGAGCCTCGAAGCCGCAGCGGCAGGCGGCACCCTGGTCCCGGCCGACGGCGAAACGGACATCTTCATCAGACCGGGCCATCGGTTCCACGTCGTGGACGCGCTGCTGACCAACTTTCACCTGCCGGAGTCGACGCTGCTGATCCTCGTCGCGGCATTCGCGGGGCGGGACGCGGTGCTCGCCGCGTATCATCATGCAGTCAGGGCGCGTTACCGGTTCTACAGCTATGGAGATGCGATGTTCGTGACGCCGGACCCGTCCGCACTCGCAGCGCGCGCGGCGCTGCCTTGAAGTTCGAGCTCCTCGCTCGTGACGGCGCGGCGCGCTGCGGCCGCATTGCATTGAATCGCGGCATCATCGAGACACCCGCATTCATTCCGGTTGGCACCTACGGCACCGTCAAGGGCGTCACGGCCGAGGAACTGGTCGACTGCGGTGCACAGATCGTGCTCGCCAATACCTTTCACCTGATGCTGCGTCCGGGCGTGGAGGTCGTTCGCGCCCATGATGGACTGCATCGCTTCATGCACTGGCCGCGCCCGATCCTGACGGACTCGGGCGGCTTCCAGGTATTCAGCCTGGCGCCCATGCGCAAGGTGACCGAAGAGGGTGTCAGTTTCCGGTCGCCCGTGAATGGGGACGCCGTGTTCCTCGATCCGGAGCGTTCGATGACCATGCAGCGCGCGCTCGGATCCGACATTGCCATGGTATTCGACGAGTGCACGCCCTATCCGGCGTCCGCAAGCGAGGCGCGCGAATCGATGGAACTGTCGCTGCGCTGGTCGGAACGCAGTCGCCGCGCCTGGGATGACAGCGAGGGACCGGGCGTGTTGTTCGGCATCGTGCAGGGTGGCGTCCACGACGCCCTGCGCAGCGCGTCACTGGCTGGACTGCAGCGCATCGGCTTCGACGGACTCGCGATCGGCGGCCTCTCTGTCGGCGAACCGGCTGCTGAGCGCCAGCGCGTGCTCGGCCAGCTGCTGCCCCAGATGCCGTGCGAGCGGCCCCGCTACCTGATGGGCGTGGGCAGGCCCGACGACCTGGTCGAGGCCGTCGCTTCCGGCGTTGACCTTTTCGATTGCGTCATGCCGACGCGTCACGCACGCAACGGGCACCTGTTCGTGCCGGATGGCGTCATCAACATCCGCAATGCGCGGTATGCCGAGGATGCCGGTCCAGTCGATCCTGGCTGCGGCTGCTACACCTGTCGCAACTACAGCCGCGCCTACCTGCGCCATCTCGACCGCTGCGGCGAGATGCTCGGCCCGCGCCTCGCCACGCTGCACAACCTGCACTACTACTTCGGCCTGATGGCGGCACTGCGGAATGCGATCGCGGCCGGTCGCCTAGCCGAGTTCCGCACGGCGTTCCATGCGTCGCGCCGGCCCCTGCCCGGGTCTGTGGCATAATCACGCGCCCAAAACCGGGGTCGGCTCACCCGGCCCCCTGCTGCAGAGGACGAACATGGATTTCCTGATTTCACCCGCCTGGGCCCAGGCTGCCGGAGGATCGTCGAGCAGCACGTGGCTAAATCTGCTCCCGCTCGTGTTGATCTTCGTCGTCTTCTATTTCCTGTTGATCCGGCCGCAGACCAAGCGTGCCAAGGAGCATCGCGAGATGGTCGCGAAGCTCGCGGCTGGCGACGAGGTCGTGACCACCGGCGGCATCCTCGGGCGCATCAGCGACATCGGCGACAGCTTCGTGACACTCGAGGTCGCGCCGAACGTCGCCATCCGCGTGCAGAGATTCCAGGTCACGCAGCTGATGCCGAAAGGCACGTTCAAGGGCGCCTGAGCGCCAGCGCCGGTCGCCGCAATGCAACGAATTCCGCTGTGGAAGGGCGCCGGGCTGGCGGCCCTGATGCTGGTGGCCCTGTTGCTGGCGCTGCCGAGCCTTTACGGCGAATCGCCGGCACTGCAGTTCTCGCGGCGCGACCGCGCGAATTTCGACGCCGCGGCGGTCACCGTGATCGAGGCACTGCTGCGCGGCGGCCGGATACCATTCGATGAAGCCTATGTCGACGACGCGGGCCGTCTCTGGATCCGGTTTGAGGCCGTCCCCGAGCAACTCGCCGCGCGCGACCTGATCCAGGCGCGCCACGAGGGGGAGTACGCGATTGCGACGACATTCGCATCGCGTGCCCCGGACTGGCTCGACCGGCTGGGACTTGAGCCGATGAGTCTTGGTCTCGACCTGCGCGGTGGCATCTACCTGGTTTATGAAGTCGATGTCCAGGGTGCGGTAACGCAATTGCTGCAGGTCATGGAGCGGGACTTCCGCAAGGCGCTGCGCGACGCGCGGATTCCCTACGAGGAGGTGACAGTCACGGGTACCGTGGCCGAGGTTCGACTGCGTGACGCAACGCAGCTGGACCAGGCGCGGCGTGTCCTGCTCGACTACGATGCGACGCTCACGATTGAAGCCGGCGCCGGGCCCGGCGTGCTGGTCGCACGTTTGACCGAGAACCAGATCAAGCAGCGGCAGGATTTCGCGATCCAGCAGAACATCACGGCGCTCAACAACCGGGTCAATGCGCTCGGAGTCGCCGAGCCGGTGATCCAGCGCCAGGGACTGAACCGCATCGCCGTCCAGTTACCCGGCATCCAGGACGCATCCGAGGTCGTGCGCGTGCTCGGCAAGGTGGCGACCCTGGAGTTCCGCCTCGTCGACACGGTCAACAGCCCGCTGGAGGCCGAGCGCACCGGCCACGCGCCTCTGGGCACGCGGCTTTACCACCAGCGCGACGGCAACCCGGTGCTGCTGATGCGCGATGTCATCGCCACCAGCGAGCAACTGATTGACGCGTCATTTGCCCCGTCACAGGGCGAGCCGGCAGTCAGCGTCAAGCTGAACAGCCGCGGCGGGGACGAGATGCTGCGCACGACGCGCGAGAACCTCGGCCGCCCGATGGCGGTCGTGTTCATCGAGAAGGAGCGGGAACTCGTGGACCGCGACGGCCAGAAAGTCGTCATCGACCGGTCCAAGGAGGAGGTCATCAGCGTCGCGACGATCCGCGGCGTGTTTTCGAACCAGTTCCAGATCACCGGGCTGACCGCGGCGGAAGGCAGCGAGCTGGCGAAGCTGCTGCGCGCCGGCGCACTCGCGGCGCCCATCTATATCGTCGAACAGCGCCTGATCGGGCCGAGCCTCGGGCGCGACAACATCGAGCGCGGCTTCAAGGCACTGATGATGGGCATGGGAGCTCTGTTCGTCTTCATGCTGGTTTACTACCGCGTATTCGGCATCGTCGCGAGCGCCGTGCTGATTTCCAACGTCATCCTGATCACGGCGTTGCTGTCGCTGTTCAAGGCCGCGCTGACATTGCCCGGCATCGCCGGCATCGTGCTCACGGTCGGCATGGCGGTCGACGCGAATATACTGATCTATGAGCGGATCCGCGAGGAACTCAGGAACGGCAACTCGCCGGTTGCATCGATCAGCGCCGGGTTCGAACGGGCATTTTCGGCCATCACCGATTCCAACGTGACGACGCTGATCGCCGGCATCATGCTGTTCGCATTCGGCACGGGCCCGATCAAGGGGTTTGCCGTGGTGCTGAATCTCGGCATCCTGACGTCGATGTTCACGGCCCTGGTCGGGAGCCGCGTCCTGCTGTACCTGATCTATGGCCGCCGCCGCCGCGTCGAGCGGCTGGCGATCTGAGGGACCGGCGATGGAATTCTTCAAGCGCACGCCGCGCATCCAGTTCCTCGAAACTCGACGTTACTGGTATGCGGTATCGGCGATCGTGATCGTCGGCTCGATCATCGCGGTTTTCGTGCGTGGCCTGAATTTCGGCATCGACTTCACCGGCGGCGTCGTCGTGGAGGCGCACTTTCCGCAGGCGCCGGATCTCGAGCGGGTGAGGGATGCGTTGTCCGGCGCCGGACTCGGGGAGGCACAGGTGCAGGGTTTCGGCACGGCGCAGGATGTGCTGGTGCGGCTGCCGCCGGCCAATGAGCAGGCGGCGCGACTGGTGACCGAGCAGGTGCGGGCGGCGCTGGCCTCGGTTGAAGCCGCGATCGAGATCCGCCGCACGGAGTCGGTTGGTCCGCAGGCCGGCCGCGAACTCGCCGAGAAAGGCGCGACGGCGCTGCTGATGTCGCTGCTTTTCATCGGGATCTACGTGGTCTTCCGGTTCCAGTGGAAATTCGCGGTCGGCGCGATCGTCGCGGTGCTGCACGATCCGCTGGTCATCATCGGCATGTTCTCGGTCACCGGCATGACCTTTGACCTGTCGGTAATGGCCGCGATCCTTGCGGTGATCGGCTACTCGCTGAATGACACCGTGGTCGTATTCGACCGCGTGCGCGAGCGCCTCGTGCAGATGCGCAAGGCGACGCCGACGGAAGTGATGGACACGGCGATCAATGAGACGCTGTCGAGGACCTTGCTGACCTCCGGCACGACGGCGTTGGTCGTGCTGTCCCTGGTCCTGTTCGGGGGCGAGGCGTTGCGGCCGTTCGGAGTCGCGCTGCTGATCGGCATCGTCGTCGGCACTTATTCGTCGATCTACGTTGCAGGCGCGCTGGCTCTGGACCTCGGCCTGTCGCAGCGCGACCTGATGACCTCCGAGAAACGCCAGGAAACGGACGGGCTGCCGTGACGGGAGGCCGGGGATTCGCCGGTGCTTGAGTTCCTGGCCGACCCGGCCGTCTGGATCTCGTTCCTGACGCTGACGCTGCTCGAGGTCGTCCTCGGCATCGACAACATCATCTTCCTGTCCATTCTCGTGTCGCGACTGCCGGGCGGGCAGCAGGCGCGGGCCCGCACGCTGGGGCTCGCCTTCGCGATGCTGACGCGCATTGGCCTGCTGTTCTCGATCACCTGGCTGATCCGGCTGACCAACCCGATGTTCGTGGTATTCACCGAGGAAATATCGGGGCGGGACCTGATCCTGTTTGCCGGCGGGCTGTTCCTGATGGCCAAGAGCGTCAGCGAGATCCACAACTCGCTGGAGGGGCCGGAGGATCAGGCGCCGACCAGGGTCAGCCTCCGCTCGACATTCATGGGAGTGATCATCCAGATCGGGATCGTGGACATCGTCTTTTCGCTGGACTCGGTGCTGACCGCCGTCGGCCTCGCCTATCACGTCTCGATCATGGTCGCCGCGATCGTGATTTCGGTGTTGGTCATGATGTTCATGGCCAGCCCGATCCACGAGTTCATCGAACGCCACCCGACGATCAAGATCCTGGCGCTGGCATTCCTGATCCTGGTCGGCATCGCACTGGTCGGCGAGGCCTTCGACCTCGAGGTTCCGAAGGGCTACCTGTACTTCGCCATGGCATTCTCGGTCTGCGTCGAGATGGTCAATATCCGGATGCGCCGCAAGGGCCGCGGCGAGCCGGTCGACCTGCGCGGCCCCTCGCTGCCGGATGACAAGGCCCGCGAGGACTGATGCGGCCTGCGCGGCGGCCGCGCGTCAGGCGTTGAGCTGGCTGTGGCGGCGGCTGTAACCGAAGTAGATCGCGAAGCCGATCAGGATCCAGCCGCTCATCCAGTGCCAGTTGTCCAGGAACGCGCGGCCGAACAGCCACAGGCAGGACGCAGCGCCGAGGATGCAGACGACCGGCGCCCACGGCACGCGAAATGCGCGCTGCAGGTCCGGCCGCGTGCGGCGCAGCACCAGCACGCCAATGCACACCGTGGCGAAGGCCAGCAGCGTGCCCATCGAAACAAGGTCGCCGAGGACGCCGATCGGCAGCAGTCCCGCGAGAATCACCGCCGTGCTGCCGACGATCAGCGTGCCGACATGCGGCGTGCGGAATTCACGGTGCACGCGTCCGAACAGCTTCGGGATCAGGCCGTCGCGCGCCATCGAATAGAAAATGCGCGG
The DNA here is from genome assembly GCA_023265875.1 of Gammaproteobacteria bacterium. GTDB lineage: Bacteria > Pseudomonadota > Gammaproteobacteria > Steroidobacterales > Steroidobacteraceae > SCUD01. Next base: position 18,979 of record JAHFSF010000009.1, read on the forward strand.
CTGGCCCACCATCATGACCAGGATCACGGAGGTGAGCCCCGCGATCGCTCCGACCTCGACCAGCGTCTTCAGCCACAGCAGGTCCGGGTAGGATTCGAGCGCGGTGGCAACCGGCTTCGGTGTGCCGAGCAGCGTGTAGGGCACCATGCCGGTCAGCACGGCGGCCATCGCGATGTACAACACCGTGCAGATCGCGAGCGATCCCAGGATGCCGATCGGCATGTCACGCTGCGGATTCTTCGCTTCCTGCGCCGCCGTCGACACGGCATCGAAACCGATGTAGGCGAAGAAAACGATGGATGCGCCGCGCAGCACGCCGTCCCAGCCGAAGCGGCCGGGCCCCTCCGGTTCCGGGATGAATGGCGTCCAGTTCGCCGGGTCAACATGTTTCAGGCTGAACGCCATGAACAGCAGCAGCACGACGATCTTGATCGCGACGATCACGGCATTGGCGGACGCCGACTGGGTGATGCCCCGATAGCAGAGCGCGGTCACCCCGATCACGATCGCGACTGCCGGCAGGTTGATCAGTGCGCCGGTCGTGACGATCCGCCCATCGACGACGTTCAGCGGCGCATTGGTGAGCGCCGCAGGCAGCCCGACCGCGCTGCCGGTCATATGGCCGATCGAGTCGAGCAACCCGGTGAAGTAACCGGACCAGCCGACGGCAACCGTCGCCGCGGCAAAGGTGTATTCGAGCACCAGGTTCCAGCCGATGAACCAGGCGACGAACTCGCCGAGTGTCGCGTACGAATAGGAATAGGCGCTGCCCGATACCGGCAGCATGGCGGCAAATTCGGCATAACACAGACCGGCGAAACCGCAGGCGATGCCGGCGAGCACGAAGCTCAGCACGATCGCAGGACCCGCATGATTGGCCGCCGCCTGTCCGGTCATGACGAAGATGCCGGCGCCGATCACCGCGCCGATGCCGAGCATGACGAGGTGGCGTGCGCTCAGCACCCGCTTCAGCGTGACCTCTCCGGTGAGGCCGCCGTGAACGGGTTCGCCGGCGTCGACGTGTGGCTGGGCCTCGATCGGCTTGGTGCGGAACAGGCTCATGCTGGAAGTCCCCCTGGCAGACCGAAGCGGACTCTAACCCACGACCGCGGTGATTGCGAGGACGCGGGGTCCTGCTAGCGGCGCAGTTCCTCGGTCAGCAGCGGCGCAAAGGACTCGATCAGCGCGGCGTACACACGCTGGCCACCGGCGATGATATTGCCGCCGTCGCAATAGACCGCCCCGGCCAGTGTGCCGATGCGGCCGCCGGCTTCGGTGATCATCAGGATGCCGGCGGCCGTGTCCCAGGGCTCCAGTCCGAGTTCCCAGAAGCCGTCCAGGCGGCCCGCCGCGACGTAGGCGAGGTCGAGCGCAGCGGAACCGGGCCGGCGGATGCCGGCGGCGCGACCCATGACCAGTTCAAGCATCGCGAGATACGGCTTGAGCCAGCGCGTGTTGGCGCGATAGGGAAAACCGGTTCCGATCAGCGCGCCGTCCAGCGTGCGCTGCGTTGACACGCGCAGGCGCCGTCCCTCGAGCTGCGCCCCGGCCCCGCGGGCGGCCGTGAACATTTCGCTGCGCAGCGGATCGAAGATCACGGCGGCCTCGAGGCGGCCGCGATGCTGGCAAGCGATCGAAACCGCGAACTGCGGGAAGCCGTGCAGGAAGTTGGTGGTGCCGTCCAACGGGTCGATGATCCACACATATTCGTCACCGCCCTGGCGGCCGCTTTCTTCGGCCAGGATGCCGTGATCCGGGTAGGCCTTGTGGATCGATTCGATCACCAGCTGCTCGGCCGCGTAATCGATTTCGGTGACGAAATCATTGCGGCTCTTCTCGCTGGCCGTGACCCCGCCGACACGATCGAGATTCCGCACGATCAGCTCGCCGGCGCGTCTCGCGGCGCCGACGGCGATGTTGACCAGGGGATGCATGACCCGCTCCCGCAGCGCTGATTAAAGAACTGCCGCGGCGAGCCATACTGCGCCATCGTGCGGCACCGGTAGAATACCAGCAATTCTTCATGGGCAGCGATGACGACAGCGATCCGCATCGTCCTGGTTGACACCAGCCACCCGGGCAACATCGGCGCCAGCGCGCGCGCGATGAAGAACATGGGCATGTCGTCGCTCGTGCTGGTGCGCCCGCAGTCGTATCCCGACGCCGAGGCGACGGCACGCGCGTCCGCGGCCGCCGATGTGCTGGCAACTGCCCGCATCGAGCAGACGATCGACGCTGCGATCGCCGGCTGCGGCCTGGTGCTGGGGACGAGTGCGCGGCGGCGCAGCGCGAACTGGCGGGTACTGGACGCACGCGCGGCGGCCGCGGAGATGCTGGCGGCAAGCAGGTCGCGGCCGGTTGCGGTGCTGTTCGGCGGCGAACGCAATGGGCTCGCGAACGACGAACTGGCGCGCTGCCACGCGCTGATCCAGATTCCGGCGAGCCCGGACTACGAATCGCTGAATCTCGCCCAGGCCGTGCAGATCGTCTGCTACGAGCTCATGATGGCAGTCCGCTCGGCGGAACCGGCTGAATCCGGTTCGCAGGCGGCCGGCGTCGAGGCGATGGCCGCGCTGTACCGGCACCTCGATTCGGTATTGGCCATGGCCGGATTCGTGCATCCCGGCGATGCGGCGCAGCTGCGGCTGCGGCTCGAACGCCTGTTCGCGCGCGCGGTTCCCGATGACAAGGAAGTCCGCATCCTGCGCGGTCTGCTGTCGGCGATCGAGCGCTGCGGCCAGCGGCAAAAGGAATGATGCCGGTGACGGACTTCGAGCCCATCTACCTCGATCATGCCGCGACTGCGCCGGTCGATCCCCGCGTCGCTCTGCTGATGTATGCGTGCTTGCAGGATTCCACATTGCAGGGCAACCCGGCTTCCGTGCATGCGCCGGGCCGCGCCGCGGCTGCACGGGTGGAACTCGCGCGCGCCCAGGTCGCGCGCCTGGTCGGCGCGCTGCCGGAATCGATCGTGTTCACGTCCGGCGCGACTGAAAGCGTCAATCTCGCGATTCTGGGCGCGGCACGCGCGGGCGGCGCGAAGTTCCGCCACATCGTCACCGCACGCACCGAGCATCGTTCCGCGCTCGGCGCCTGCCGCCAGCTCGAGCGCGAGGGCTTCACGGTCAGCTGGCTCGCGCCCGGCGCCGACGGCCGCGTGGATCCGGCCCAGGTCGCGGATTCCCTGCGACCGGATACCGCGCTCGTGTCGCTGATGCACGCCAATAACGAGACCGGGGTGTTGAACGACATTGACGCCATCGGCCGGAGCTGCCGCGAGCGCGGGCTGGTCTTTCATGTCGACGCGGCGCAGAGCGCCGGCAAGCTGCCGATCGATGTCGATGGGTGCGGGGCCACGCTGCTCAGTTTTTGTGCGCACAAGCTCGGCGGCCCGAAGGGAGTCGGGGCGCTGTATGTGCGCCGGCAGCCGCGGCCGGCGCTGCAACCGCTGATTTTCGGCGGCGGCCAGGAGGGCGGATTGCGCGCAGGTTCATTGCCGACGCACCAGCTGGCGGGTTTTGGTGCCGCCTGCGAACTGGCGCTGGCCTCGTTGCCGGCCGAGGCCGTACGGATCCGGGCCTTGCGCGAGCGGCTCTGGGCCGGATTGCAGGGGGCTGCGCCCCTATGGCGCAATGGCGCCGCCGAGCCGAGCGTGCCCGGCATCCTGAATGTCCGCTTCCCGGGTATCGAGGGTGAGAGTCTTCTGCTCGCGCTCGACGGCCGCGTCGCGGCGTCGAGCGGCTCTGCCTGCAACTCCGCAGCGGCGGAACCCTCGTACGTCCTGCGCGCGCTGGGACTGTCGGACCTGGCCGCCCAGGCGTCGCTGCGCCTGAGCCTGGGGCGCGGAACCACCGAGGACGAGATCGACCGCGCCGCGGAACTGATCGCGAACTCCGTGCGCCGCCTGCGCGCGGCGCTGCCGCTCGGCGCGATCGAGACAATCGCGTGATCGCGGCGCCGGTGTCGTATTCACCCCTGGTGCGCAGGCTGTTCGACCAGCTGCCGCGCGCGGGCGGTCTGGCGCCCGGACCGGGACAGCTGGTCCATGGCGAGGCAAGGGCGCTTGACCGCGGCGCCTGGGTTCGCCTCGATGCGCGGATCGAGGGCGGTTACGTTGCGGATTGCGCATTCCGTGCCTGGGGCTGCCCGCACGTCCTTGCGGCCGCCGCCCTGGCGGCTGCCCATTCATCCGGGCAGCCGATCGCCGGCGGGTTGCCGATCGATGCCTACCGGATGGCGGCAGAAATGGACGCTCCGGAGGAGAAACTCGGCCGCCTGCTGGTCGTCGAAGACGCGCTGCGGGCGATGCTGGCGAACGCGCGTGCGCTACAATTGCGCTGAAGCATGGCCATCACCCTGACAGTAGCCGCGGCGGAACGCGTTCGACACTTCATCGCCGAGCGCGGCCAGGGGATCGGCCTGCGTCTGGGCGTGCGCAAGACCGGCTGTTCAGGCTTTGCCTATGTCGTCAACTACGCCGATGAGGCGCGGGATGACGACCGTATTTTCGACTGCCACGGCGTGCGCGTGCTGGTGGACCCGGAAAGCCTTGCCCTGATCGATGGCACGGAAGTCGATTTCGTGCGTCATGGCCTCAACGAGGCCTTTCGTTTCCGGAACCCCAACGTGCGCGGCGAGTGCGGCTGCGGCGAGAGCTTCAGCGTCTGATTTTTCCTTTCGCGGCAGGCACTTCCGCGCTCCGGACGATTGCCGCACCGGGTCTACGGGCGGTAGAATGCGCGGTCCTGAAACCTGCCCTCCCGCAGCGAGGAACCCATGGCGGTTGAACGTACCCTGTCCATCGTCAAGCCAGACGGCGTGGCCCGCAACCTGATCGGCGACGTCTGTCGCCGCATCGAGCAGGCCGGCCTGCGCATCATCGCGGCCCGGATGCTGCAACTGACGAGAAGTCAGGCGGAGGGTTTCTACGCGGTGCACCGCGAGCGCCCGTTCTTCCGGGACCTGTGCGCCTACATGACTTCCGGCCCGGTGATGGTGCAGGTGCTTGAAGGCGAAGCGGCAGTTGCGCGAAATCGCGAGATCATGGGCGCGACCGACCCGAAACAGGCCGCGCCGGGTAGCATTCGCGCCGACCTCGCCTCGAGCATCGAGGAAAACGTGGTCCACGGTTCCGACAGCACCGAGAATGCCGCGCGCGAGATCGCCTATTTTTTTGCCGACATCGCGCTCTGCGCGCGAACCCGCTGAGGCTGCCCGGGCAATGAACGCCGCGGCCCGCGTGCGCAGCAACCTGCTCGGCCTGAACCGGTCCGAACTGGAATCCTATGTCGCGACGCTGGGCGCCAAGCCTTTCCGTGCCCGGCAGCTGCTGAAATGGATTTACCGGCGCGGCGAGCCCGATTTCACGCGCATGACGGATCTCGCCAGGGACTTCCGGGCGACGCTGGCGACGGCGGCCGAGATTCGCGTGCCGGAGATCGTGACTGCGAGGACATCGGTGGACGGCACACGCAAGTGGCTGCTGCGCATGCCCGGCGCCAGGGGCGCGCAACAGGCGATCGAGACCATCTTCATTCCGGAGCCGGGGCGCGGGACGCTGTGCATCTCGAGCCAGATCGGCTGCGCCCTTGACTGTTCCTTCTGCGCAACCGGGCAGCAGGGTTTCAACCGCAATCTCAGCCCGGCCGAGATCATCGGCCAGGTCTGGCTTGCCAACCGCGAGCTGGGGCGCGACCCGGATGGCGAGCGGGTGATCACGAATGTCGTGCTGATGGGCATGGGCGAGCCGCTGGCAAACTACAGGAACGTGCTGCCCGCCATGCAGTTGATGCTCGACGATCTCGGTTATGACCTGTCGCGCAGGCGCGTCACGCTGTCCACATCCGGCCTGGTGCCGCAGATCTATCGGCTTGCACAGGACTGCAATGTCGCCCTGGCGGTGTCATTGCATGCGCCGAACGACCGGCTGCGGGACGAACTCGTGCCGATCAATCGCAAGCATCCGATCAGAGAGCTGCTCGAGGCCTGCTGGCATTACCTGGAACGCCAGAATGGCCGCAGCGTCACCTTCGAATACACGATGCTCGACGGTGTCAATGACCGGCCGGAGCAGGCACGGGAACTCGCGGTACTGCTGAGCGGTCATGATGCCAAGGTGAACCTGATCCCGTTCAACACATTTCCGGGCACGAAGTACCGGCGCTCGCCGGCGGCGGCGATCCAGAGATTCCGCGACCGGCTGGTGCAGGGAGGCGTCATGGCAACCGTCAGAAGGACCCGCGGCGACGACATCGATGCGGCCTGCGGCCAGCTCCGGGGACAGGTGCTGGATCGCACGCAGGTGCGGCTGGGGAGCAAGCTGGTCCGGCTTGCGGTGCAGGCATGAGCCTGCGCATTGCGACGTTCCTGGTCGCGCTGCTGCTGGCCGTTCCGGCACCCGCCCAGGACGCCTCACCCGACCCGATCGTCGAAGCGGCCCGCATCAATGCCAGGCTCGCCATGGAGTACCTGAAGCGCGAGCAGCTCGCGGTCGCGCGCGACAAGGTTGAAAGGGCGCTCAGCCAGAATCCCCGCGACGTCACGGTGCAGATGGCCGCGGGGCTGGTTTACGAGCGTCTGCTCGACACCAAGCGCGCCGAGAAACACTTCCGCGAGGCGCTGCGCGCCGATGCCGACAGCCCCGAGGCGCAGAACGCACTGGGCGCCTTCCTGTGCCGCAACAAGGAATTCACGAAAGGCGAGGCGATGTTCCTGAAGGCGGCAGGCAACCCGCTGTACCGCACGCCGGAAGTCGCCTTCACCAACGCAGGCGTCTGCGCCCGCAGTGCCGGAGCGCCGGAGCGCGCGGAAGGATACCTGCGCCAGGCGCTGGCTGGACGCTCCGTGTACCCGGAAACTTTCCTGCAGATGGCCGGTGTTGCGCATGATCGCGGCAACCACCTGCAGGCGCGCGCCTTCGTGGAGCGTTATCTCGCCGTTGCGCCGGCGACGCCGGATATCCTGCTGCTCGGTCACCAGATCGAGATCGCACTGAAAGACCGCGAGGCGGCTGCGCACTTCAGCGAGCGGCTGCACAAGGAGTTTCCGGATTCGGTCGAAGTGCGCGTGCTTGATGACATCGAGCGCCGGAATCCAGGATGAATGCCTGGACCGACGGCCCGTCCCCGGGTGCCATGCTGCGCGTTGCGCGTGAAGCCGGCGGACTCTCGATCGAGGACGTGGCCGGGCGCCTGCGCCTGAATGCGGCGCTGGTGCTCGCGATGGAAGAGGACCGCCTGGCGCTCCTCGGTGCGCCGGTATTCGCACGCGGTCACCTGCGCAATTATGCGGCGCTCGTCGGGGTGCCGGAATCCGAGGTGCTGGCCGCCTGTGAGGCCGGCGAGGTTCCGGAACCGAGTTTCCTGCCGGCCCTGAACCTGCGGCCCAGGATCCGCGATCACGCCCGCTGGGTGTGGCCGCTTGCGGCAGTGCTGCTGGCACTCGCGGTCGTAGCCCTTTTCTGGTGGTGGAGCGCACGCGCGCCCGCGCCGGATATGCGCGTGGGCGCCACCGCGACCCGCCGAGCGACCGGCTAGGAAATGGACAGGAAATTCCAGGCCGTCCGCGGCATGAACGACCTGCTCGCGGACCAGATGCCCTGGTGGCAACTGGTCGAGCGGCGCGCGCGCGAACTGTTCGCGGATTACGGTTACCAGGAGATCCGCGTGCCGCTGGTGGAGCATGCGGAATTGTTCCAGCGCTCGATCGGCGAGCACACCGACATCGTCGAAAAGGAGATGTACAGCTTCGAGGACCGTGGCGGCGACCTGCTGAGCCTGCGGCCCGAGGCGACCGCGGGACTCGTTCGCGCTGCGATCGAGCATGGGCTGCTGCACAACCAGAAGCAGCGGCTATGGACCGCGGGCCCGATGTTCCGGCACGAGCGGCCGCAGCAGGGCCGTTATCGCCAGTTTCACCAGATCGACTGCGAAGCATTTGGATTCGCAGGCCCGGACGTCGACGCCGAGTTGATGCAGATCGCGGCGCGATTCTGGAAAATGCTGGGTCTCAGCGGTCTGCGCCTGCGGATCAATTCGCTGGGTACGCCGGATTCGCGCCGGCAGTACCGCGCGCTGCTGGTCGCGTATCTCGAGCGCCATCGTACCTCGCTCGATGCCGACAGCCTGCGCCGCCTCGATTCCAACCCGATGCGCATCCTCGATTCCAGGAATCCCGCGATGCGCGAACTGATCGCCGGTGCACCGGCGCTGACCGACCACCTCGATGCCGGTTCGCGGGAACACTTCGAGCGCCTGCGGGTGCTGCTGTCCGCCGCCGGTATCGCCCACGAGGTCGAACCGCGACTGGTCCGCGGCCTCGACTACTATTCGCGCACGGTCTTCGAGTGGACGACGCAGGCGGTCGGTTCCCAGGATGCCGTCTGTTCGGGCGGCCGCTATGATGGACTGGTCGCGCAGCTGGGCGGCGAGCCGACGCCGGCCGTCGGCTGGGCGCTCGGCATCGAGCGCATCGTCGGCTTGCTGCGGGCCTCCGGTGCCGCGGCGCCGGCCGCGCTGCCGGCGATCTACCTGGTCCTTGCGGGCGAACCGGCCGAGCGGGCAGGCCTGTTGCTTGCCGATCGCCTGCGGGACGCACTGCCGGGAGCCGGTGTCCAGGTCGGCCTCGGCGGCGGCAGTTTCAAGTCGCAGCTGAAGCGCGCGGACATGAGCGGCGCCGGGGTCGCGCTGATCATCGGCGATGACGAGGTGGCGCGCGGCGTCGTGACGGTCAAGCTGCTGCGTGAGGATGCGAGCCAGCAGGAATGCCCCTGGGAGGAATTGCCAGGGCGCGTCGCAGCGCTGCTGGGCCGCGGAAAATCGTGAGGAGCGTCGATGGTTGACGAGTACTTGTCGGAACGCGAGCAAGCGGAGCAGCTGCGGCACTGGGTCCGCGAAAACTGGCTTTGGCTGGTGACGGGTGTCGCCATCGGCCTCGGCGGCATCTACGGTTATCGCTGGTGGGATGCGCACCAGAATGCACGGTCGCTCGAGGCCGAACAGCGGTTCTCCGCCATGCTGGATGCGCTGACGCGCCAGCAGAAGGACGAGAGCCTGCGGCTGGCCGGTGAAATCACCGGCGAGTACTCCGATACGCCCTATGCAGACCAGGCGACGCTGGTGCTGGCGCGAGTCGACGTCGAGTCCGGCGATTTTGCGCAAGCGGCCACACGACTGCAGCAGGTAATGGACGGTTCGCGGGATCCCGAGCTTGCGCTGGTCGCGCGGCTGCGGCTCGCGCGGGTGCAGATGGCGCAAGCGAAGTATGACGAGGCGCTCGCGACGCTGGACGGAGTCAAGGTGCCCGAACTCGAGGCGCGGGTCGCGGAATTGCGCGGTGACGTCCTGCTGGCGCGCGGGGAACGCGCGGCGGCACTCGATGCCTACCGCAAGGCGCAGGCCGCGACCAAGGCCGACGCGGGTGACGGGCTCGTCGACCGTGAAATGCTCGGACTCAAGATCGAAGAACTCGCTGCGGCGACCGCAGCGAACTGAGGCATGCGGATGCAACGGATTAGCTGGCTGCTGGCGCTCGCGCTGACTTTGGCTGCCTGCAGCAAGGACAAGGAAGTCGATCCGCCAGCCGAACTGGTGGACTTTAGCGAGCAGCTCCATGCCACGCGCGTCTGGAGCATGGGGACCGGTGGCGGCGACGACGTGCTGCGCCTCGGATTGCGGCCGTCAGTTGCCGATGACCGCATTTATGTCGCGGGCCACGGCGGCAATGTGCAGGCGCTGGAGCCAGGCAGCGGGCACAGCCTGTGGCGCGCCAAGACCGACCTTGAACTGAGCGGTGGTCCGGCAGCCGGGGAAGGACTGGTGGTCGTGGGCACCTCTGCGGGCGAGGTCATTGCGCTCGATGCGGCAACCGGCACGGAGCGCTGGCGTGTCTTCGTCGGCGGCGAGGTATTGACTGCCCCCGCGGTCGGCGGCGGCCTGGTCATCGTGCGAACCGTGGATGGCCGGCTGCGCGGCCTGCGCGTGGCCGACGGGACCGAGGCCTGGAACTATGAAGAACCGGTGCCGCGGCTGACGCTGCGCGGCAATGGCGGGCCCGTCATCGACGGCGACATGGTGCTGGCGGGGCTCGACGACGGCAAGGTTGTGGCGCTCGCGCTCGCCAGCGGCGACCTGCTGTGGAGTGCCAGCGTCGCACCATCGCGCGGGCGCACGGAACTCGAACGTCTCGCCGACATTGACTCGGCGGTCCGGGTCCTGGGCCCCGATGTCTATGTGGTCGGCTACCAGGGGCGTGTGGCAATGCTGGCACGCGAGTCGGGCCAGATCTGGTGGGGCCACGAAATGTCGAGCCACCGCGGACTCGCGGCGGATGCCGACAAGCTGTACGTGACGCTGGCGGACAGCACCGTGGTGGCGCTGCGCCGCCGCGATGGCACCGAGATATGGCGTCAGGACCAGTTGCGGTGGCGCTCATTGACCGCCCCGGCGCTGCTGGATCAGGCACTCGTTGTCGGCGACTTCGAGGGCTACCTGCACTGGCTGGATGCGGCCACCGGGCAGCTGCTCGGTCGTGTGAAATCCGGGGGCGGCCG
>JAHFSF010000084.1 GCA_023265875.1 Gammaproteobacteria bacterium
GTCATCAAGGCGATGGACAGGTCGATCAGCCAGAAAGTCGTCACTTATGATTTTGTGCGGCTCATGCAGGGCGCCACCGAGGTCAAGTGCAGCGAGTTCGGCGACGCGCTGATCCGCAACATGGCCTGAAGCCCCATCCGGCACGCGGCCGTGGCTGAGCCAACCGGAGACGCGGCCGATGCGGCGCTTGCGCACGACGTCGCTTCCGTAATCGTCGCCGCTTTCGCGCGCTACAACGCCGAATATCGTGTGATTACCCGCCTCGCGCCCGAGCGCTTCGAGAATCGCGACTGGGCCGGCGTGCAGTCGGACGTGGTCGAGCGCCTTGAACTCTATTCGAGCATGGTCAACCAGACCGCCTCAGACCTGCACGAGCGCCTCGGCGCCCGCGCCCTCGACACCAGCCTGTGGACGGCCGTCAAATCGAGTTACGCACAGCAGATCGTCGGGCTCGCCGATCCCGAGTTCCTGAAGACTTTCTTCAGCTCGATCACGCGGCGCCTGTTCGACACGGTCGGCGTCGATCTGGCCATCGAGTTCTTCGCGCTCGACCTCGATCCGCTGCGAGGCATCGATTCGCAGGTCGGCACGAATCGGTACCTCAATCGCGGCTCGATCGAGCTGCTGTTCGAGGAACTCCTATCCGATTTCCGGTTCCGCACGCCGTGGCGGGACTTCGAAGGCAGCGTCCGGCATGTCGCAACCGACGTGAAGATGCGCCTGCAGCGCGCCGGTGCATCGCCGGACCTGCAGGAAATCGAGGTCATCCGGCCGGTCTTCTACCAGATGAGCCGCGCGTACGTGGTCGGCAGGATCCACGGCGACGGCTGGATGCTGCCGCTCGCGATCGCGATTCGAAACACGGAACGCGGCGTGCTCGTGGACGCCGTGATGCTGAATGAGAGCGATGTCTCGATCCTGTTCAGTTTCACCCGTTCCTACTTCCACGTGGACCTGGAGCGAGTCGGCGAGGCCGTGCTGTTCCTGCGCTCGATCATGCCGCAAAAACCGGTATCGGAGCTGTTCACGGTGCTCGGTCGCGCCAAGCAGGGCAAGACGGAACGATTCCGCGAGATCTTCCGGCACCTCCACGAGACCGATGACCGGTTCGTGCGCGCGCCGGGCGAGCGCGGCATGGTGATGGCGTGCTTCACGCTCGAAGACTACGACGTCATCTTCAAGGTCATCCGCGACCAGTTCCCGGCCGTCAAGACCATCCGGCGCGAGGAAGTCATGGCGAAGTACGACATGGTCTTCAAGCACGACCGCGCGGGACGCCTGGTCGACGCACAGGAATTCCGCCGGATCCGGCTGCCGCGGCGCCGCTTTGAGCCGGAAATGCTTGCCGAACTAACCGCCGAATGCGCCATCAACGTCCAGGTCGAGGGAGACGACGTCATCGTCGCACAGGCGTACGTCGAGCGGCGCATGACGCCGCTCAACCTGTACCTTCGCTCTGCGACCGGGGAGCAGGCCGAGCTCGCCGTGATTGAATATGGCCAGGCGATTCGCGACCTCGCTTACACGAATATCTTTGCGGGCGACCTGCTGCTGAAGAACTTCGGCGTCACGCGCCACAGCCGCGTGATCTTCTACGACTACGACGAATTGTGCCGGGTTACGGACTGCCGCTTCCGCGACCTGCCGCCGGTGCAGGATCCGGAAGACGAGATGCGCGCCGAAAGCTGGTTCTACGTCGCCGACAATGACGTCTTTCCGGAGACGTTCCTGCGATTCCTGGGATTCGAGGACCGGTTGCGCGAGGTCTTCCTCGACAAGCACGGCGAGATTCTCGAGGCCGGCTGGTGGCGCAGCCTGCAGGAACGCCTGTGCCGCGGTGACGTCGTCGAAGTGCTTCCCTACCACCCGCACCGCGTGCGCGTGGCCAGCAGCATCTAGGGGCCCTCATGTGCGCTGAGTCACGGATTCCCGGGCTGCACACGACATAAAACGCCCGGACTGAGAACAGGTACCGCTCGTCTCCGCCTGCGCGCAGATACCGTTGCGCGCATGGAACGAACGGAATATCCATCCGAGCGGCTGGCATCGCTGTCGCTGGCCCAGCGTGCGCTGGTCATCGCCTTCGTCGGGGTCGGGATCTGGTACCTGAGCTGGCGGCCAGCAACCTTCAACCCGCATGCGATGACGTTCTCGGGCATCGTCTATGCGGCGGAACTGTTCGGTTTTGCCTGCGCCCTGCTCTACCTGTACATGTGCTGGCGGCTGCGGACGCGCAAGTCGCTGCCGGCGCCGGCAGACGCACGCGTGGCGGTGTTCGTGCCGACCATCAACGAGTCGCCCGACATCGTTCGGCGCACGGTCATGGCGGCCATGCGCATGAAGCACGCGAGCGAGGTCTGGCTGCTCGACGATGGCAACCGCGCGCCGATGCGCGAACTCGCCAGGGAGCTGGGCTGCCGCTACCTTGCGCGCACCGAGAACTCCCACGCCAAGGCCGGAAATCTCAACAATGCGCTCCGGCATACCGACGCGGAATTCATCGCCGTCTTCGACGCCGACCATGCGCCGGCCGCCACATTCCTTGAACAGACACTCGGTTTCTTCTCCGATCAGCGCGTGGCTTTCGTGCAGACGCCACAGGACTTCTACAACCTGGATTCGTTCCAGCACCGGATGAAGCACGGCGGCTCGCTGGTCTGGAGCGAGCAGTCCCTGTTCTTCCGCGTGATTCAGCCCGGCAAAGACCGGCTCAATTCGGCGTTCTTCTGCGGCAGCTGCGCCGTCGTGCGCCGCAAGGCGCTCGATGACATCGGCGGCTTTTCGACAGGCACCGTCACCGAGGACATTCACACTTCGATTCGGCTGCACAAGCGCGGCTGGAGCTCGGTCTATTACGGCCAGTCGCTGGCCTTCGGGCTCGCACCGTCGACCGCGATTCCGTTCCTCAAGCAACGCCTGCGCTGGGGCCAGGGCGCGATGCAGATGTGGCGCAAGGAGGGCATCCTGTTCGCGCGCGGACTGACCCTCAACCAGCGCCTTTCCTACCTTGCCACGGTGCTCGCCTACTTCGAGGGCTGGCAGCGCGCGATATTCTTCACCTCGCCCGTCATCGTCCTCACCACGGGGATCATGCCGATCCTGGCCCTGGACTACGAGTTCATGGTCCGCTTCATTCCTTACTACCTGCTGACATTCTGGGTATTCGAGGAAGTCGCCCGCGGTTACGGGCGGACGACACTGACCGAACAGTACACAATGATCCGCTTCGCCGTGTTCGTCACCGCCACATTCGGATACTTCCTGCGCAAGCTGCACTTCGTCGTCACGCCCAAGAAGCAGGGCGAGGCTGTCAATACGCGCCAGTTCCTCTGGCCCCAGTACCTGGTGCTGGGACTCAATGCGATCGCGATCCCCACCGGCATCTACCTTTTCTGGCGTGGCGACGGCTTGCCACCCGGCGCACTGGTCGCCAACCTGATCTGGGCGGGGTTGACACTCGGCGTGGCTGCGCTGGCGATCCGGTTTGCGGCGCGACTTTCGGGTTTCAGGCGCCGCGAGTACCGGTTCCCGCTGGCCGTGCCGGTGCGCGTCGTTTCGTCGGGACGTCCTGCGATGACACTCGCCACGGATCTGTCACCGCTCGGTTTCAGGTTCACGGGATTTCCGGCTGCCGCGTCGCGGGTCGGCGATCTGGTGAAGGGCGACCTGCTGCTGCCAAGCGGGCGGCTGCAATTCGAGGCCATCGTGCGGTCGCGCGGCGGCAGGGAAAGCACCGGGGCGGGCACGCCGCCGCTCGCTGGATGCGAATTTCGCTGGGCGTCTGCCGGCGATTGCCATCAGCTCGAGCAGTTCCTGTTCGGCTCGGACCTGCAATGGCGCCTGAACGGCCTGGAGGATCGTTCACGCACGCCACTGGAACGGCTCTATGCCATGTTCAGTCGCGACCGGCGCAACGCACGGGCGCTTGAGGGCCGACGCTGGTTGCCGCTCGTGTACGAGTGTCCCGGTGGCGGCACGGATATCGGCGTGGGTTTCATCTCGGCCGAGGATGCGGCCACCGACACGCGCATGGTCGCGACGCTGGGGTCATTGCCGGTGGCCGCCCGCCTGCAGGCAAACGAAGTGACGTCCAACGGCCTGCGCACCGTGGAAGGCCGCCTGACGGGCCAATCGCGGGTCGACACGCACTCGGCGCCCATTTACCTGTATCGGCTCAATGCATGAAGGCGCGCCAACTGGGTTGCCTGCTGGCGTTGTTTGTCGCTGTTCCGGCGGTTGCGAGCGAACGCCTGCTGCTGGCCGGTGCTGAGTCGGCCGACGATGCGTACTACAGCTACCTGGGCATGATCGTGACCGGGCAGGCCGGCGAGAACGGCCGCGGGTTCCTGCAACGCTACTGGCTCGATCATTTTGGCTACGAATACGACGGCGGACCCGGCAGGATCAAGGCGCGCGCCCATGGCGGCGAGGCCGCAATCGGATACGGGGGCTCCTCGGCCAGCGGCTGGGCCAACGCAACAATCGGCCTTCGCTTCACGGACACGCAACTGACGCCGGATGATCCGGCTGCCAAGGCGCGTGGCAACCAAACGGGTGTCAAGCTGCAACTGCAGGGAGAGCGCAAATTCGCGCCGGGCTGGCGCGTCGGTGCGATCGCCTCGTTTACCAGCCAGCAAGGCGAGTACTGGGGCCGCGTGCGCATGACCCATGACCAGACGCCGGCCGTGTCCGTGGGTGCCGAGCTGGTTGCAGGCGGCAACGACGAGTCGGAATCCACGGCAGCGGGCCTGCTGCTGATCCTGAAACCGGCAGCTTCGCAATGGTCGGCCGGTTTCAAGGCGGGCGCACGGCACCAGGATGGCAAGGACGGCGCCTACGCGGGTATCGAGCTCGGCTACGCGTTCTAGCTGAAAAGGGTAGCGTCCTCTTTTTAGGCGTCCGCTGCGCGCCCAAGCGCCGCGTCGAGATCCGCGATCAGGTCGTTGCAGTCCTCGATGCCGATCGACAGGCGCACCGTACCGTCCCCTATGCCACTGATCGCCAGCTGCTCCGCGCTCAGGCCACGCGGCCGCAGCAGTTGCGCCGGCATGATCAGCGACTCCACCGACCCCAGGCTCGGGCTGATGGCGAAGAATTCCAGCGCATCGGCAAGCACGCGCGCCGAATCCAGGCCGCCCGCCAGGTCGAAGCTCACGATCGACCCGAAATCTTTCATCTGCTCACGGGCCAGCGCGTGCCGTGGGTGATCCGCGAGTCCCGGGTAGTGCACGCGCGCCACTGCCGGGTGACCGGCGAGGAATTTGGCGATGCGCGCGGCGCTCGCCGCCTGCGCCTCCTGGCGCAGATAGTAGGTCTTCATGCCGCGCATGACGAGAAACGCCGCATGCGGGTCGAGCAGCGCGCCGAGCTCGACCGTGTCCCGGCGCATGCCGCGGATCAATTCATCGCGGCCGATGATCGCCCCGCCCATCACATCCCCGTGACCGGAGGCGTACTTGGTCAGGCTGTGCACGAACACGTCGATACCATACTGGCCGTGGTTGTGGAAGCCGGCGAAAGTATTGTCGAGCACGGTCAGCGCGCCGTGCGCGTGCGCCGCGCGGGTGATGCGTCCCAGGTCCGCGATCCTGGTGACCGGATTGGTCGGGCTCTCGAACCACACGAGCTTGATCGGCCGCTCGGCAAGGACGCGTTCGATGCCGGCATCATCCTCGATCGACAGCATCGTGTGCTGTACGCCAAAGCGACCCATCAGTTCCTGGATCAGGTGGCGGCTGGGATCATAGGTCTCGACGAAGCACAGGATGTGGTCGCCCGAGCGCGTTAGCGACAGCAGGCAACCCGATACCGCCGCGACGCCCGATCCCAGTGCAATACAGTCGTCGCGTCCCTGCAGTTCGGCCAGCAGTTTTTCGAGCTGGCGGGTCGTCGGATTGGACTTGCGCGTATAGAAATAGCCCGGACGCTCGCCGCGGTAGGCGCGCATCGTCTCCTCGAGGCTCTCGAAGGCGAACTTGACCGACTGGTGGATCGGCGCGACCAGCGGGTGATTGTCGGCCGGAACCGGGGCGTCCGGCGGATGGTTGACGCGCGTGCGGCCCTTCACCCGAGTGCCCGCGAGAGATCCGTCGCCGCCATCAGACCCGGGTCGTCCAACCCGCCGGCGTCGGCACTTCGCCCCGCTGCATCGATACGAGCGCCATGCGCAACCGGCGCGTGTGCGGCCCGACCTCGCCCGTGCCAACCTTGTGCTCGCGCCCGCCGGCGCGGATCAGCGTACCGACACCGGCCAGCACTGCCGCCGTGCCGGACAATGCCGCCTCGCCATCGGTGACCCAGTCGAGCATCTCGTCCACTTTGAATATCCGTTCTTCGACCTTGAACCCGAGGTCCGGCGCGATCGCCAGCAGGGAGTCGCGCGTGACACCGTGCAGGAATGTCGAATCGAGACTGCGCGTCAGGATCCTGCCGTCCCGGATCAGCAGGAAATTGGCGGCTGCGGCCTCCTGCACCTCGCCGCCCGGGCAGAACAGCACCTGGTCCACCTGGTGCTTTTTCCGCGCCGCCATCGTCGCACCCATCGCGGCGGCGTAGTTGCCGCCGGTCTTGATCATGCCGAGATGCGGGGCGCAGCGCATCGACTGTTCCTCGACATAGACCCGCAGCGGCTTCGAACCGGACGAAAAGTAATCCCAGACCGGGCTTGCCAGCACGATCAGCATCGCCTCGGACGGCGGCATCGAGGCGCCGCCGATGCTCGACCCGGTGCCGATCAGCATCGGGCGAAGGTAGAGCGCGCCAGGTGCCTCCGGAACCTCGCCGCGGACCCGGTCCACGACGGCGGTGACCATGGCCGCGAGCTGCGCCGCATCCGGCTCCGGCATCACGAGCCCGCGCGCGCTCTGGCGCATGCGCGCGATGTGTTTGTCCATCCGGAAGATGTTGATGCTGCCGTCGGCCCAGCGATAGGCCTTGAAGCCCTCGAAGCAGGTGCTGCCATAGTGCAGGGCATGGGCTCCCGGGCTGATCACGATCGGCGCGGTCTTCTGCAATTCGTGCGTCGACCACTTGCCATCACGGTAATTCGCGACGGCCATCGTGCCTGCGAGCACGGTGCCGAAAGCGGGTCGGGCAGCCGATTCGGCCGCCGTCCGGGTCTGCATGGCCTGTGCATTCATGGCGTGGTTAGTCCTGTAGAAAGATTGTTGCAGGGTGCTCCAGGCGCTCTTTCAGCGCCTGGATCATGGCGGCTCCGTCGAAGCCGTCGACGAAGCGATGATCGAAGGAAGACGAAAGATTCATCATGCGGCGCACGGCGATCGCGCCATTCAGTACCACCGGCCGTTCGACGGCCTTGTTGACGCCGACGATTGCAACCTCGGGTGCATTGATGACGGGCGTCGAGGCGATGCCGCCCAGTTTCCCGAGGCTCGTGACCGTGATCGTGGAGCCCATCAGTTCCTCGCGCGTGGCCTTGTTGCTGCGGGCGGCCTCGGACAGGCGCCGGACCTCCGCGGCGATATCGGCGAGCGAGCGCCCCTCGGCATGGCGCAACACCGGCACCTTCAGGCCGTCCGGCGTCTGCGTCGCGATGCCGACGTGCACCGCGCGGTGGCGGATGATGACATTGCGCTCCGCATCGTGGACCGCATTGCACTGCGGGAACTGCTCGAGTACGCGCACCAGCGCGGCGACCAGGAACGGCAGGTAGGAAAGCCCGGGCTGCCCCGTTGGCAGGCGGGAATTCAGGTGGACGCGAAGCGCTTCGAGCTCCGTGACATCGACTTCTTCGACGTAGGCGAAGTGCGGGATGCTGCGCTTGGAAGCGCTCATGCGCTCCGCGATCAGGCGGCGCATGCCGATGACCTTGATTTCCTCGGTGCCCTCGCGCTCGATCCGCAGGGCCGGCCGGATCGCCGTGTCCCCCTTGCCGCTGATCGCGGCTTCGAGGTCCCGCGAGGATATCCGCCCGCCCGGGCCCGAACCGCCGATGGCTGCCAGGTCGATACCAGCTTCATGCGCCTTGCGTCGCGTTGCCGGCGAGGCCATCACCCGCGCCGAAGGCGACGCTGCGGCTGCAACTGCCGGAGCGGCCGCTGCCGGCGCGGCCGCCGGCGCCGCGGCGCGTGCTGCAGCAGGATTGTCAGCTGTTTCGAACGCAATCAATTCGGAACCGACCGGGATCATGTCGCCTGGCTGCCCGGTGATCGCGACCACGCGGCCATTGACCGGCGCCGGAATCTCGACGGCGGCCTTGTCGGTCATGACCTCGGCGATGATCTGGTCTTCGGTGACCGTATCGCCGATCTTGACTTTCCACTCGACGATTTCGGCGGCGACCGTGCCTTCGCCCAGGTCCGGCATCTTGAAGACAAAGCGGCTCATGAAGCCTCCATGACGGACTTCAGCGCCTTCGCAACGCGCGCCTGACCCGGAAAATACTCCCACTCGAAGGCATGCGGATAGGGGGTATCCCATCCGGCCACGCGCCCGATCGGCGCCTGCAGGTTCCAGAAGCACTCTTCCTGGATTGTCGCCGAGAGCTCCGCGCCGAAACCGGCGAAGCGCGTCGCCTCGTGCACGATCAGGCAGCGGCCGGTGCGGGCAACCGAGCTGCAGATCGTGTCGGTATCGAGCGGCACCATCGTGCGCACGTCGATGATCTCCGCATCCAGCCCCAGCTTGCGGGCGGCGGCCTCGGATATGTGGACCATCGTGCCATAGGTGATGATCGTCAGGTCGCTGCCAGTCCTGACGATCTCGGCCTTGCCGATAGGCACGGTGTAGTGGCCGTCGGGCACCTCGCCCTTGGGATGCGCGCTCCAGGGCACGGCCGGCTTGTCCGGCTCACCGTCGAAGGGCCCGTTGTAGATGCGCTTCGGCTCGAAGAAGATGACCGGGTCATCGTCCTCGATCGACGCGATCAACAGGCCCTTGGCGTCGTAGGGATTCGACGGCATGACGACCTTGAGTCCCGCGACATGCGCAAACAGGGCTTCCGGGCTCTGCGAGTGGGTCTGGCCGCCACGGATGCCGCCGCCACAGGGAGTGCGCACGGTGACGGGCGCGAAGAATTCGCCGGCGCTGCGATAGCGCAGGCGTGCGAGTTCGCTGACGATCTGGTCGTAACCCGGATAGATGTAATCGGCAAACTGGATCTCGGCGACGGGCCGCAGGCCGTTGACGGCCATGCCGATTGCCGCCGCGATGATGCCGCCCTCCGCGATCGGCGTGTCGAGCACGCGGTGCTCGCCATGCTTGCGCTGCAGCCCCTCGGTGCAGCGGAACACGCCGCCGAAGTAACCGACGTCCTCACCCAGCACGACAACCGATGGGTCGCGCTCGAGCATGATGTCCATCGCCGAGTTCAGCGCATGGATCATGTTCCGCTGCGCCATGGTTCAGCCCTGCTCCAGTTCGGCGTGTAACTGGGCTTCCTGCCGGCGCAGGTGCGCGGGCATCTCCTTGAACACGTCCTCGAACATCAGGTGCGGATCGAGCCTTGGAGGCTCGGTCAGCGTGCCGTGGCTGGCGGCTTCCTTCCACGACGAGTTCACGTGGGCCTCGAGTTCCGCGGTGAGCGCCGCGTGCCGCGCCTCGGACCATTCGCCGAGTGCGATCAGGTGGCCCTTCAACCGGTCGACCGGATCGCCGAGCGGCCAGCCCTGGTAATCGTCCTTCGGCCGATAGCGCGCCGGATCGTCGCTGGTCGAGTGCGCGGCGGCCCGGTAAGTCACGTGCTCGATCAGTGTCGGGCCATAACCGGTGCGCGCGCGCTCGGCTGCCCATTGCGTCACGGCATGCACG
>JAHFSF010000085.1 GCA_023265875.1 Gammaproteobacteria bacterium
GCCCGCAGAACAGCGCGCAGATCGCTGCCGCGAATCCCCTCAATCCTTGCCGCTCCACTTCTTCATGAACCGTATGCCGTATTCACGCGGGCGATTGACGGTGATGGCGCCCGGCGGCACGTTGAACTTGTAGAGTTCGGCCTGCTCATCGGTCAGGTTGTCCACGAACAGGCTGATTTCCCATTCGCCGTCGACTCCTTCAATGCCGATCTTCGCGTCGACGATCGAGTACGAAGCCATGGTCTGGTGGGGCGAACAGTCCGCCGCCGGATCGCACTCGAGATCGTTCAGGGCATCGCCGTTGTAACTGTACTGGGCACGCGCATAGAAATTGCCGCCGAACATCTGCTGTGGCCAGGTGTATTGCGCGTACGCGGCCATTTTCAGTTCCGGGCTGATCGCCAGGCGGGCACCATCGAACGCAATCACGGCTTCGTAGCCGTCAGCGTCCGGCGGCAGCACGATGTCCTCGGTCAGCTTCGCGTCGAGGACCCCGACGTTGACGCCGAGGTCGAGACCGTCTATCGGCCTGACCGAAAGGTCGAACTCCGCGCCATCGATCTCGGCATCGCCAGCATTAATGACCATGCTTGCGAACAACGGCCCGGGATCGCTCACCTCGGTCTGGAAATCCTTCCAGGTCATGTGGAACAGCGCGAGATTGGCCTGCAGACGGCCACCGAGCCAGCGCGACTTGAAGCCGAGCTCGTAGTTCTTGAGCTTGTCGGGATCGAATTCCCGCGGCAGGACGGCGCCTGGCCGGACGATGTTGGCGCCGCCATTGCGGAAGCCCTCCGAGTAGAGGAAATAGGCCATCCGCTGGTCGTTGAACCGGTAGCGGACGCTGGCCTTCTTGGCAATTCCGTCGGTGCGCTTCACCGGGTTGTCATCCTGCGCGAGCCGGTTTGCCGGCTGGAATATCTGGAAACGGCGGTCGCGCTCATGCGTGAACCAGCGTCCGCCGGCGATGAAACTCCATTGGTCATCGAGCACGTAGGTCAGCTCGCCGAAAGCTGCGATTTGTTCCGTCTTGGTGTGATTGTTGATCCGGTAGAAGGTCTCTTCCGACGTGCCGGGCACGGCGCCGTACAGCGGCTCCCAGAAGTCCAGGAACGCCTTCGTCGATTCGAAATCCTCGATCTGCGAGCGAAAGTCCCATTGATCGTCGAAATTCTCGTAGAAAAGCCCGGCCAGCCACGCCCACTTTTCTCCGGCGTGGGACAGGCGAAACTCCTGGCTGAACCGGCTGGTGTTCTGGACCTGGCGCCAGCCGAGGCCGACCGGATCGGGCCCGAACGCGTACTGCGGATAATTGGTGTACGGATCGCTGGCATAGTTGGCGTAGATATTGCGCAGGTAACTGGCATAGGCCGTGTTGTCGAGGTTGTAGAAGACATCGCGTGTGAAATACGTCGTGGCGGACACCAGGTCTGCAAAGCCCAGATCGCCCTCGAGTGTCAGGCCGAACTGCGTCCACTGGTCATCGCGTCTTTCATCCAGGAACCGGACGTTGCGCAGCGGCCCGACGATCCCCGGCTCGTGGTCCTGGTTGCCGGAACCATGAAAGTCCTGGAATACGACGCCGGCCGTGACGGCCCAGTCGTCATTCGGAAGCCAGCGCATGGTCGCGCGACCGCCGGTGTATTCGCCTTCGCCACTGGCATTCTTCCTGGCGACATCCGCGTTGTCGAATGTGCCGCCCGGCGACGTGCCGAGTACATTGTCGATGAAGGCGCCATCCTTGGCGGAAAAGCCGACCAGCCGGATCGCAAGCTGCTCCGGAATCAATGGGAGATTCAGGATGCCGCTGATGTCGTGACTCAGGTCGCTCGAACTGCCTTTCTTTGCGGTTGCGTCGGCGATCACCTCGAAGCGGGACAGGTCGGGTTTGTTGGTGACGATGCGCAGCGTGCCGGATTGCGCGCTGCCGCCATACAAGGTGCCCTGCGGGCCGCTGAGCGCTTCGACCCGCTCAATGTCGACCAGCCGCGGCTCCGGCGTCTGGGTCGGTTGCGTCAGCGGCTGTTCGTCGAGGTAGATCGCGGCCGAGGTGTCGGAATAGAACGAGCGGTCCGTGTCCGCGACGCCCCGGAAGATCAGCTTGTTGGCGCCCGGCGCCTGGGCCGTATACGAGAGACTCGGCAGGAATCGCGAATAATCCTCGAGCTCCTGCAGTCCGGCACGGCCGATGGTCCTCTCCGTCAGGGCCTGGATCGATTCCGGAACATCCTGGATGTTTTCCTCGCGCTTGCGCGCGGTCACGATGATCGCATCGAGGGCCGTTTCGGCCAGGACCTCGGAGGCCTGGCTGCCGGCGAGCACCGCCGCAATCGCGATTGTCAGATGCCTGCTCGGTCGCCCGGCTCGGATGAACCCGCGTGATGACATCGCTCGCCCCCCTGCTGACACTTCGTCCGGCAATGCGGCCGAGAATAACCCAATTACCGTGACCGGAGGAATCGTGTCGTCTAGTCCGGACGGGCCAGAACCGGGGCCAGCACTTGCAGCAATGGCGCGAGCCCGGCCTCGTAATGGCGCCACATGCCGACGGAATCGCCATAGATCGGCCGCCGGACCTGCTCGGAACTGGCGGTCCGGACGGCGCGCTCGGTCGCGTAGTACCGGAGGCAGGCGTCTTCCCAGGGCAAGCCGCAGAAGTCCAGGATCCGGCAGGTCTGGGTCTCGAGATCGGCCACGACCTCCTCGTATCGCACATCGAGCACGCGACCTGGCAGCAACTGGTGCCAGTGGTCGATCATGCGCTGGTACTCGATGTAATAGTCGCCGAGCTCCATCAGGTCATAGGTGAAGCTCTGTCCGCGGGCGAACAACTGCTTGTAGCAGCTGAGGCAGGTGTCGCGCGGATCACGCGATGCGTTGATGAACCGGGCGTTGGGCATCGCCAGTTGCAGCAGGCCGACCAGCGCGAAGTTATTCGGCATCTTGTCGATGAAACGGGGCTTGCCGGTGCGGTAGCGGCTGGTCTCCCGCGCGTAGCGCCGGCCGATGTCGCTGAATGACTGGCGACTGATGCCGTGCAGCGCCTCGGGGTAGGTCTTGCCACCGATGCGCTGGCGGTCGATGTAGCGGACCAGCCGCCCGCCCTCGGGCAGTTCATGCGTCGCCTCGACCTGGCTGTGACTTGCAAGGATCTGCTCGATCAGCGTCGAGCCGGAACGCGGCAGGCCGATGATGAAAATTGGCGCGATATCCGGGAAGCCGCCATCCGCATGTGCGCGAACCAGCTGCGGCGAGAATACCCCGCGTATCCGCTCTCCTATCTGCTCGGTGTTGACCGGATCGTATTGCTCCTGCGTGCGGCGCAGGGCATTGCCCCGCTCGAAAGAGGCGAATGCCCGCGCATAGTTCCCGCTGTCCTCGTACGCCTTGCCGAGCGCAAAGCAGAAATGCACGATCGCGTTCTCCGGCAGGCCGCCCGATTGCAGCGCTCCCTCCATCGCCCGTACTTCGTCCGGCGTGAAGCGGAATGTCTTGAGATTGGAAAGGCTCCAATACAACTCGGCGTAGTCGGGCTTCAGCCGGATGCCGTCCCGGTAGGCAGCGATCGCTTCCTGCTGCCGGCCGATCGTCTTCAGCACATTGCCGAGGCCCAGCGCGATCTCGGCGTTGTCGGGGCGAATCTCGCCCGTTCGCCGGTAGGCCGCGATCGCCTCATCCGTGCGGTTCGTACGCGCGAGGGCGTTGCCGAGCGCGATGTATCCGCCGGATCGCTCGGGCGCCAGTTGAATCGCACGATGAGCGCTCGCGATGGCGTCATCCAGTTCGTGCAGCTCGGTCTGTGCCCGGCACAGGTCGATCCATGCCATGCGAAAGCCGGGCGCAAGCTTGACCGCCCGGCGCAGCAGCACCGCGGCATTGCGATAGTTGCCGTTGTCGAGCGCCAGCATGCCGCACAGGCGCATGACCGTGACGTCATCCGGGTCCTGGCGCAGCAGCTCCCGATAGATCGCCTCGGCCCGTTCCAGCTGGCCGGCGCGATGGAGTTCCGCGGCCTGCGCGAGACGCTGCATCCCGGGATGGGTGCGCAGGAGTTCGTCGAAAGCGTCCGTGGCTTCCTGCTCCTGGCCGGTCGAGAGCAACGCCTGGCTCAGCGTAATCTGCGCGGACTTGAGCGAGGGATTCAGCGACAGGGCTTGACGCAGGGACGCCACTGCGTCGGCTGGACGCTTCAATGCCAGCAGCGCATGTGCCAGCGACTCGTGTGCCTTCGCGTATCCGGGGTCGGCCTCGATGGCCTGGCGCAGGACGACCTCCGCTTCCGCGGCGCGATTCTGGCGGTTCAGTGCTGTGCCGAGCACCGCGAGGAAGTTGGCGTCATCGGGGTACTTCTCGAGGGCCGTGCGCGATGCGCGTTCGGCCATGACGGCAGCGCCGGATCGCAACAGCGCCAGCGCCTGTTCGAATGATGCTTTCGCGGCTTTGATCTGGCCGGTCACTGGTCCTCGCGGGGCTGTCATTTTCCCATCGGCGCTGACGCGCTCGCTCTTTCCCTGGCAGGGAACGGCACCGCTGCTAGTGGGACTTCAGGCTGCCGGGAATGGGGGGGCCGGCAACCGGATTGAACTTGCGGTAGTCGAGCCCGAGGTATTGCAGCATCGTCGCCGCAATGTCGCTCTGCGTGACGTCGGCGTAGCCACCGACCTCGCCAAGCGCTGGAGTATCCGGCCCGATGATTGCGATCCAGATGTCCTGGCTGCCCTCGATCCCGGCGGCGTGATCGACCCAGTCCCGCGGCGTGCGGCCGCGGCCATGGTCGGTCGTGATGACGAGCGTCGTGTGGTCGCGGTAACGATCGAGCGATTGTACGGTTCGCCACAGTTCGTCGAGGAAACTGTCCGCGAGATTCAGGTAATCGAGCAACCGGTCGTAGCGGCGCGCGTGTCCCCAGTAATCCGCCTGGCCGAGGCCGAGCCACAGCGCCCGCGGCTGGTGGCGCTTCAGGTATGCAAGGCCGAGGTAAAAGGTCAATGCG
The DNA here is from genome assembly GCA_023265875.1 of Gammaproteobacteria bacterium. Lineage (GTDB taxonomy): Bacteria > Pseudomonadota > Gammaproteobacteria > Steroidobacterales > Steroidobacteraceae > SCUD01. Next base: position 4,994 of record JAHFSF010000085.1, read on the forward strand.
TCATCGCTGCTTTCGTCCCACAACTCCATGACCTGCGGGCGCAATGCACCGACCAGATCCATTTCCGGCGTGCTGAGTTCCGCCGGTATCAGATCGAATGCGCCGAGCATGAAAAATGTCCCGTCGTGCTGCGATGCCGCCATCTTGCAGCCTTGCCAGGATCCGATCTGCGCAGTCTCGGTCGGTTGCAACGCGAGCGTCCGATGAATGTAGTCGAGTACGGTTTCATGCGGATAGCGCACGATATCGTTGCTCGTGACGTCCGCTTGCGGCGCGCCGGTCAGGATTTCGGAGTAACCCGGATAGGAGAACCACATCGAATTGCGCACAGTAACCTTGCTGCCGAGCGCCTGGTTGCCGAGCAGCATGCCTGCGGGTACCAGGGTCTTCCAGAAGAAGGGCATCAACGCTTCACGTCGTTCCTTCGCCGTGTCGCGCCAGTAACGCGACCGCGTGACGTCGATCTGGTAGATGCCGGAATCGGCCGCGGACGCGGCGATCGACGCATCCATGCCGCCGAACAGCTCCTGGATGCGGACGCCATCGAGCGTCACCAGGATGATGTTTCGATCGGTCGCGTCCGCCGCTGCGAGCCCGCAGAACAGCGCAAGGATCGTCGCTGCAAAAATCCTCATCGCTTGACGCTCGTGGCGTCGACGACCGGGTACGCAGCCATCGCCTGGTGGAACAGACAGTCCGTCGCATGACTATCGAGGTCGTTCACGGAGGCGCCATTGTACGGGTACTGTGCATGGGCGGATATCTTCAGTTCCGGGCAGATCGCCAAAAGGAAAGGCCCCTCGCGGGGGCCTTCTCTTCAATCCTCCATCAGGAAACTGCGCAACTGCTCGCTGCGGCTGGGATGCCGGAGTTTCCGCAGCGCCTTGGCCTCTATCTGCCGGATGCGCTCGCGGGTGACGTCGAACTGCTTGCCGACTTCCTCGAGCGTATGGTCGGTCGTGAGATCGATGCCGAAGCGCATGCGCAATACCTTGGCCTCGCGCGGCGTCAGCTGGCTCAATACGCCGTGCACGGTCTCGCGCAGCGACTCGACGGTTGCGGAATCGAGCGGGCTCTCGGCCATGGCGTCTTCGATGAAGTCGCCCAGGTGCGAGTCCTCGTCGTCGCCGATCGGCGTCTCCATCGAGATCGGCTCCTTGGCGATCTTCAGCACCTTGCGGACCTTGTCCTCGGGCATTTCCATGCGCCCGGCCAGCTCATCTGGCGTCGGTTCGCGGCCCATCTCCTGCAGCATCTGCCGGCTGATCCGGTTCAGCTTGTTGATGGTCTCGATCATGTGCACCGGGATGCGGATGGTGCGCGCCTGGTCGGCGATCGAGCGCGTGATCGCCTGGCGGATCCACCAGGTCGCGTAGGTCGAGAACTTGTAGCCGCGGCGGTATTCGAACTTGTCGACCGCCTTCATCAGGCCGATGTTCCCCTCCTGGATCAGGTCGAGGAACTGCAGGCCGCGATTGGTGTACTTCTTCGCAATCGAGATCACGAGCCGCAGGTTGGCTTCGACCATCTCCTTCTTGGCGCGGCGCGCCATCGCCTCGCCGGTCGCGATGTCGCGATTGACGCTCTTCAGTTCCTGGATCGAGCGCGTCAGGCGTTTCTCGAGTGCCCGCAAGTCGTGCTGCCGGCGCGTGACCTCTTCCTTCAGCCGGCCGAGTGGAGCCGAGTGCTTGCGCTTGGCGCGGATGTGCTTGTCGATCCAGCGCGTATTGGTCTCATTCTTCGGGAAGGTCGCGATGAAATCCTTGCGCGGCATGCCGGCCTGGCGCACGCAGATCGTCATGATCTCGCGCTCGAGGCGGCGCACCTCGTCGACATGGCCGCGCAGGTTGCCAACCAGCGCATCGAACATCCGCGGCGCAAGCTTCAGTTCCATGAACTGGCCGGCAAGCCGTTTGCGCGCGCGAATCACCTTGGCGTCGCGGGCGCCGCGGGCCGTGGCCATGCCCTTGGCAATCTGGTTGTGCAGGCGCTGGATTGCGGCGAAGCGCTTGGCCGTCTCCACCGGGTCCGGGCCGGTATCGATGGCCTCTTCATCCTCGTCCGCATCCTCGCTTTCTTCCTCGTCCTCGAGTTTCGGCTCTTCCTTCTTGATGACGGCCTTCGGGTTGTGCGGCTGCGCGATCTCGTCAGGCGCATTCGGATCGATGAATCCGACGATGATTTCGGTCAGCCGGCCCTGTCCGCCCTTGACCGGCTCGTAGGCTGCGAGCAGGAAATCATAGGTCGGCGGGTAATAGGCCAGCGCGGAGCGCACCTGGTCGAGGCCTTCCTCGATGCGCTTGGCAATACGGATTTCGCCCTCACGCGTCAGCAGTTCGACCGTTCCCATCTCGCGCATGTACATGCGCACCGGGTCGGTCGTCCGGCCGAACTCGGAATCGGCGATCGCGAGCGCCGCGGCGGCCTCCTCGACGGCCTCCTCGTCGGGAGCGGATGCATCGGTCAGCAGCAGCGCTTCGGCGTCCGGTGCCTTCTCGTACACCGTGATGCCCATGTCATTGATCGTGTTGACGATGTCTTCGATCTGCTCGGGATCGACGATTTCTGGCGGCAGGTGGTCATTGACCTCGGCGTAGGTCAGGTAGCCCTGTTCCTTGCCGCGCGCGATCAGCAGCTTCAGCTGCGACTGGCGATCTTCCGGGATGACCGGCAGCTTCTTTTCGCTCAAGAGTGGAGCACCTCGGCGCGGGCCGGCAGAAAAATAGCCGCGTAGTATACAGCCGGGCCGGGTCGCCGTCGCCGCCGGATCGGCCCCGCCTAGCCCCTGGATCCGTTGCCGCGGGCGCCCAGAAGTCTTTGAAATTCCTGCTGTTCTTCGCTGGTCAGCTTCCGTTCCCGGGAAGTCAGGATCAGCTCGTCCAGGCGCTTGTCGGGGCCGGATTCGGCCGCCATCCGCTGCAGTGCCATGGCGAGGTCCCGGCCTGCGGCGCGCGCGTCGCGCACCAGCGATTCCTCGGCCGCCAGTTGTGAAAGGCGGGCCCCTTCGGGGCGCTCCCGCCAGCGTTCGACGAGTTGTGCCGTGCTGAGTTCCGGCTCGGCCTGCGCGGTCGCGAGTAACTCGCGCAGCACCGCGAAGCCCCGGTGTTCGCCTTCCAGGAAAGCGGGCAATTCGCCGACAGCGCGCGCGGCCTGCGGGTGGTGCAGCAGCAGCATGATGGCCTGGGTCAGCAGCGGATGTCGTCCCGCGGCCGCGGGTCGAGTGCCGCTGCGCACCGGGCGGCTGCCGCGGCGCGTCACCGGCTGCGCCTGCAGCAGTTCGGCGAGCCGGCCGGCGGGCATTCGCACTTCCTGCGCGACGCGCTCGAGCAACAGTTCGCGGTAGACACCGGCCGGCACGCGCGCGAGCAGAGGTCGCGCGAGTTCGGCAAGCCGCGCGCGGCCATCGACGCTCGCAAGATCGGCCTGGGTGGCGAGCTGCGTCACCAGGAATTCCGACAGCGGCTGCGCCGAGGCGAGCCTTGCCTCGAAAGCCGTGGCGCCTTCTTCGCCCACCAGCGTGTCGGGGTCGTGGCCCTCGGGCAGGAACAGGAAGCGCAGTTGACGCCCGTCGCGGGCGTGTTCGAGGGCATTCTCGAGTGCGCGCCAGGCGGCGCTGCGGCCGGCGCGATCGCCATCGAAACAGAAGATGACTTCACTCGTCACGCGGAACAGGCGGTTCAGGTGCTCCGGCGTCGTCGCCGTGCCGAGTGTCGCAACGGCATAGGCGATACCTGCCTGTGCAAGGCGCGCGACGTCGATGTATCCCTCGACCACCAGCAACCGCTCGATCTTGCGCAGCGCCTGGCGCGCTTCGTAGAGACCATACAGTTCGCGCCCCTTGTGGAACAGCGGCGTCTCGGGCGAATTGAGGTACTTCGGTTCGCCCGCATCGATGATCCGGCCGCCGAATGCGATGACCCGGCCGCGCGCATCGCGGATCGGGAACATCACGCGGTCGCGGAATCGGTCGTAGAACCCCGATTCACCCTTGCCACTGCGCTCGATGACGAGTCCTGCCTCGGCCAGCAGGCGCTCGCGTTCCGGGCTGCCGCCGTAGCGCTTCAGTACCGAATCCCAGGCATCGGGCGCATAGCCAATCGCGAACTTGACGCAGGTCTCCTGCGTGATGCCGCGTCCAGTGAGGTAGTTCTTCGCGCGCGCGGATTCGCGGAGCGTATCGCGATAGAACTGCAAGGTCTGTGCCAGCAGCTCATGCAGTTCCTCACCGGGGCGCGCGCGCGTGCCGCGGCCGTCGTCCTCGCGCGGCACCTCGAGTCCGAGCCGCGAGGCCAGTTCCTCGACCGCGTCCGGGAACGGCAGCTTGTCGTGTTCCATCAGGAAGCCGAGTGCCGTGCCATGCGCGCCGCAGCCGAAGCAGTGATAGAACTGTTTGTCGGGACTCACCCAGAACGACGGCGTTTTCTCGGCGTGGAACGGGCAGCAGGCCTTCCACTCGCGACCGCCGCGCTTCAACTGCACGCGGCTGCCCACGAGCTCGACGATGTCGATGCGGGCGATCAGCTCGTCGATGAATGACTGCGGGATGCGGCCGGCCATGACACAAGATACCGCAGAATGCGGCGCCGCCCGGCCCTCAGGCCGGCAAGCTCTCGCCGGCGGACCAGCCGGCCGTGGCCAGTCGCTGGAGCAGGGCCAGCGCCTCGGTGCGGCCAGCGCGCGTGTGAACGGGCAGCACCAGCACGTCGCCTGGGCGCGCCCAGGCCAGCGCCGCACGGACGGCGGAT
>JAHFSF010000010.1:0-1987 GCA_023265875.1 Gammaproteobacteria bacterium
CCATGCCGTCAACGTCATCATGCGCGAGAATCTCTACCGCTGGAACAAGTGGCAACTGCTCGAGCAGTCCACGCCCTCCGAGAAGAAGGACGCGCGGACCATCGAGTTCCCGGTGCGGGTGGCGGCGGACGGCGAGGCGATCGTCACCTACCGCGTCCGCTATACGTGGTGAGCCTCGATCGATAGCGGCGCGCCGACCTTGAGCATTCCGCCGATGCCCGCGGCGACGATGCAGTTCTGGCCGAAGGCAATGCCGTGCAGCACGCGGTCGTGGCGATAAGTCTTCAAAGTATGCAGCGGCTCCTGTCCGGGATCGCGCGAGCCGTCGAGCTGATCGGTCGTCGTGATGACACAGCGGATGCAGTGCTTGACGCCGCGCAGCACGACTGTGCCTGAGCGGAAGTTCGCGAATTCGTCCTCGGCATGTGCCGTGACTCCCTCGATGACGACGCTCGGCCGGAAGCGAGCCATCGGAACCGGCGCCGGCAGCCGCCGGTTGAGTTCCGCAACGGATTCGCGGGACAGCAGCAGCACCGGATAGCCGTCGGTGAAATTGATCGGTTGCGGATCCGGCCCGACGTACCTGGGATCCGCCAGTCGCGGCACCAGCGGGTCGATGCGCACGAGGCGGAGCCGATCGCCGACGACGCGTGACACCCAGCTGGCGGGGGCATCGCCGGCATCGATGCCGCTGCAACTGTCCTTCCAGACCTGGACGCGCCGCGCCGCGCCTTCGGCGCCCGGGTCGACATCGAGAACCGGGTGGCCGTCGGCCGAGAGCCTGAGCGCGCCGCCGGCCAGCACCGTGGTGATGGTCGCGAGCGCCGGGTGCGTGCGTTGGGTCACGAAGCGGTCCCTGGCGTCCACGATCATCCAGCGCCGGTCCCATTCAAGCCCGGTCGCCGTCACCCGCGCGGAATCGAGGTCGACGCCGCGGCAGGACTTGACGGGATAGATGTGCAGGCTGGCAATGATTGCCATCCGGATGCCTCAGTGCGAGCCCAGCAATAGATGCCGCGCGGGGCGGCGAAACAGCGCCGCGAACTCGCCGAACACGCGTGCGGCAGCTTCGATGGACGGGCCGATGTAGCGATGCGTATCGTCGTGAAACTGGCGCGCGTGATCGGGACCATGCGATTCCTCCAGTTCCGCGCGGTAGGCTGGCACCGAGAGCCAGCGCGCAATCAGCTCCTGGTTGACCTCCGGATGAAACTGGAGGCCATAGGCATTGCTGCCGTGCCGGAAGGCCTGGTTAGCGCAGGTCGCGGTGCTCGCCAGGTGCACGGCGCCCCCCGGCAGCGCAAAGGTGTAGGAATGCCACTGGAACACCCGCTGGCCGTGCGTGACGTGGCGCAGCAGCGAATCGTTTTCCGCCGCCGGCGAAGGCTGCAATGGGTACCAGCCGGTCTCCGGCACCGGCGCGGGGTGCACCTCGGCGCCGAGCGCCGCGGCCAGCAGTTGAGCCCCGAGGCAGATGCCGAGGATCGGCATCTCGCGTGCGAGCGATTCCCGGAGCACTTCGATCTCGGTCTTCAGGTGGGGGAAGGCATCGGCCTGGTCCACGTTCATCGAGCCGCCGAGTACGACCAGGCCGTCGTAGCGACGCGGGTCCGGGTCGGCATCCGGCGTGCGTTCGAAGTTGATGTAGCGGATGCGGAAGCCGGATTCGCGCAGGAACGGGTCGAGCGTTCCCGCCGGCTCGCTGGCGACATGCTGGAACACGAGCAGGCGCGGCATCTCAGCGGCCGGCCTTCAGTGCGAAATCGAAGCTGCCATAGTGCAGGTAATTGGCCCAGTCCGCCGCAGGCAGCATTCGCACGGCGGTTCGCGCGGCATTCAGCGCCGCACCGATCGAGCTGCCGGCGGCCAGTTCGCGGTAGAACGCAGTCGCGAATGCCGTGGCCGCGGCGTCGGACACCGGCCACCAGGTGCCGACAAAGTTCGCGACGCCGCCGCGCAGGAAAGCCTCGGCAAACCCGACGCTGCG
>JAHFSF010000010.1:2087-29202 GCA_023265875.1 Gammaproteobacteria bacterium
GCGGCCCGCACCGAGGGCAGGGCAGCGATGATTTCCGCGGGCAGCAGCAGTTCGCCGAGTCGTTCGCCGAAGTTCTCGAGTTCCGCCACCGGCATGCCCGGCGTGAGGCGCGAATGCTCGCGCTCGAGCGCGCGCAGGTCCAGGCGCCGGGTCGCGGCGAGCGCGGTCGCCTTTGGCGCGGTGCCGAGCAGCGCAGCGCGCATCTGGCCGGCCGACTCCTGCACGAACAGCCAGGCAAGCGGCGTCGCCGCCGGCTTCGCAACGCGGCCGGGCTTGCGGGCCGACTTGCGTGTCGCCTGCAGGCGCAGCAATGACGCCGCCGGGTGTGAGCGCAGCAGGTCTTCCGCGACCTTGCGCGCAAGCTCGAGGCGACGGGCGCTCCGTGACAGGATCGCGATGCGCCGCAGTCGCAGTTCCGGCGCCAGGTCGGAAAGCGCAGTCAGCACGCCCTCGAGCTGGGCGCGCGCAGCGTCAGCCGCCTCGGTGCCCGAGGCCGTGCCCCACAACACCATCGCAAAGTCGCCGATGCCGGCGAGCGCCAGCGTGCGCGTGACATTCGCGGCGGCGAGTCGCTGGACATCCGGGCCATAGCGCCCGAAATCACCGAGACCGGCGAACACGACCAGTCGCGCGGTGAGCCCGCGCCGCCCGACCGGCAGCACGAAGACTTCACCGGCAGCGGCGCTGATCGCGCGCCGGCGCGCGAGATCGCTGATCGCGCCGTGCAGCATCGTATCCACGGCGAGCGCTGCGCCGGCCGGTTCGACATTCGCGAAGGCGCCGAGCACGAGCGCCGAAGCGGCGCTCTGCGTGACGCCGCCTTCGATGAACGCGAGTTCGGTCAGCCGGGGCCGGGCCTCCCGTCGTACGCCCCGTGCGGCGCCGGGCTCGGCGACCGCGATGAATTCATGCAGGAATTCGCGCTGCTGCCGTTCGCTCAGGTCGCTCCAGGCGATCTTGGCGGGCGGCGGCGCGCGCGTATCCGCTTCCCACAGCGTCGGCACGCCGCGACGGCGCGGCAGCACATTTGGCAACGACATGCTCGTTTTGCCGCTGGCCAGGTCGATGACGGCGCGGCCGACTTGGGCGTTGCCGGGCAGGGCACCGTGACTTTCGTCTGCGTACCAGGTCGGCAGGCCCGGCCACTGCGCAAGCGCCAGCGGCACGGTGCCATCGCCTGCCGGCCCGCGCCCGAACTCGAGCCGCTGTCCGCGCCGCCGGATGCCAAGCACCGTGTCCTGCCCAAAACCGGCGATCAACGCGAAGCGCTCATCCGGTGGCGGCAACGCCTCGATGGCCTGGTGCGCGATCGACAGCGTGCCGGCGTCCGGTTGCGGCCCGGCGGGCCAGTGCGCCGCATCGAAAGGATCGAAGTCCTTGCAGGCGGAAGCAAGGGGAAGCAGTTCGCAGAGACCCGGGAATGTCGTCAGCACCTCGCGAGCGAGCCCGTCCGCGTCGTGCATGAGATCGAGCATCGCCAGGCGGCGGATCAGCGGATAAGTTCCGCGCAGTGCCTGGATGGCGACGAAAGCGCCGCGATTCGGCGTGCCAAGCTGGATGACGCGCCCGATCCGGTCGCCATCCCCGTGCGCGAGCGCCGCGCGGGCAACCAGTCCACCCATGCTGTGACCGACGAGCACGGCATCCTGCCGCCGCTCGCGCCGCAGGCGTTCCACCAGCAGGCGGCCATTGCCGGCGAGGTCGAGGCGCCAGTCGTAGGGATGGAAATCCGCGTCGTAACCCGCGATCCGCAGTACGAGCCGCAGCCGTTCATAGGCAAAGCGCAATACGCCGAGCGGCCGGTAACGGCTGCCGCCCGGCAGCGCGAGCTTGGTCATGCCGCCGAGCGCGATCTCGGCCGGATCGAACCACTTGAGATCATCGGGCAGGCCCTTGCGGACGCGCCCGAGCGTCGAGCCCATGATGCCGGGCAGGATCAGCGCACGCCGGCCGCCGCGCATGCCGGCGGCGCGGCGGGCGAGCCGCGCGAGTTCCTGGTCGGCTTCGAGATACGATGACATTCCGGATATCCCGCGCCGGTCGCTACCCCGCCTCGTCGTCACGCCGCAGGACCAGCGCCGCCAGCGGCGGCAACGTCAGCCTGAGCGACTGCGGGAAGCCGTGACTGGATTCGGCCGTAGTGCGCACGGCACCGGCATTGCCGATGTTGCTTCCACCGTAGGCCGCCGCGTCGGAATTCAGGAGCTCGCGGTAGACGCCGGGAACGGGCACGCCGACGCGGAATTCGGTGCGCACGACCGGTGTGAAGTTCATCAGCACCACGGCGAATTCTGCACCTGCGCGACGCAGGAAGGACAGTGTCGACTGCAGACGGTCGTGGCAGTCGATCCACGCGAAGCCTTGCTGGTCGAAGTCGTGGCGGTGCAGGGCCGGCTGCTGGCGGTACAGCCTGTTGAGGTCCTGCACCAGGCGGAGCAGGCCGGCATGGCGTGGATCGGCGAGCAGCTCCCATTCAAGGCCCGTGTCGTGATTCCATTCGCCCAGCTGCGCAAATTCCTGCCCCATGAACAGCAGTTTCTTGCCGGGCTGGGTCCATTGGTAGCCGTAAAGCAGGCGCAGATTTGCGAAGCGCTGCCAGTCGTCCCCGGGCATCTTGCCGAGCAGCGAGCCCTTACCGTGCACCACCTCATCGTGCGACAGCGGCAGCACGAAATTCTCGCTGTAAGCGTACAGCTGGCTGAAGGTGAGGCGGTCGTGATGGTGCCGGCGGTGCACCGGATCGAGCCGGAAGAACTCGAGCGTGTCGTGCATCCAGCCCATGTCCCACTTCATCGAGAAACCGAGTCCCCCGGCGTAGGTCGGTCGCGTGACCAGCGGCCAGGACGTCGATTCCTCGGCAATCACGAGCGCGCCAGCGTGGCGATCGTGCACGACGTGGTTCAATTCGCGCAGGAACTCGATCGCCTCCAGGTTCTCGCGGCCGCCGTAGCGGTTCGGCAGCCATTCACCCGGCTTGCGCGAATAGTCGAGGTACAGCATCGAGGCCACTGCATCCACGCGCAGGCCATCGACGTGAAATTCGTCGAGCCAGTGCAGCGCGCTGGCGAGCAGGTAATTGCGCACCTCCGGGCGGCCGTAGTCGTAGATCAGCGTGTTCCAGTCAGGATGTGCCCCGCGGCGCGGATCGCCGTGCTCGTACAGCGGACCGCCGTCGAAGCACACGAGGCCGTGCTCGTCGCGCGGGAAATGCGCCGGCACCCAGTCGAGAATTACACCGAGTCCGTTGCGGTGGCAGTGGTCCACGAACCAGCGAAAATCGTCAGGACTCCCGTGCCGGCTCGCGGGTGCGAAGTTGCCGAGCGTCTGGTAGCCCCAGGAGGCTTCGTAGGGGTGTTCGCTGATCGGCAGCAGCTCGACGTGCGTGAAGCCGAGCTCGAGCGCATAGGGCACCAATTCCGCCGCGAGTTCCCGGTAATTGCGGTGCCGGGCGCCCGCCTTGCGTTTCCAGGAGCCCAGGTGCACCTCGTACACCGACAACGGCGCATGCAGCCAGTCGCGTTCCCGGCGTGCGCGCATCCAGTCCGCGTCTCCCCAGGCATGGGCGCTGTCGGCGACCACTACCGAGGCCGTATCCGGTGGCGCCTGGAACTGGCGTGCATAGGGGTCGGTTTTCAGCCGTAGCGCGCCATCCCGGCCGACGATCTCGAACTTGTAGAACGTGCCCGCAGCGATTGCCGGGACGAACAGCTCCCAGATCCCGCCCGGATGGTGACGCATCGGATGACAGCGGCCGTCCCAGCGATTGAAGTCGCCGACCACGCTGAGGCGTTTTGCACCGGGCGCCCAGGTCGCGAACAAGGTGCCGCTGATCCCCTCGACATTGCGGGGATTGGCGCCGAGGAAGCGGTAGGCGTGCCAATGGTGACCCTCGCCGAACACCTGCCGCTCGAAGTCGCCGATCAGCGGCGGAAACGCGTAGGGATCGTGACGGCGGTGCTTCACGCCGGCATCGTCGGTCGAGACCAGTTCATAGCGTTCAGGCACCGCCGTTGCCGGCCCGCTCCACAGGAAGAGGTCGGTGTCTGACAGGCGCTGCAGTTGAGGCCCGCCTGCCACGCAGAGGTCGCGCGTGCGGGGGCTGAATACGCGCAGCTCGATGCCATCCGAGGTCACGTGGCGGCCGAGCCAGGCCGCGGGATCCGGATGTCGGGCCTCGGTGAGCTGACGCGCCAGTTCCTGCAGCGCGGCCTGCGATTGCGTGGACGAGCCTCGCCGCCGCTGGTTCATACCGCGCGTCCGTGGCGCTGCAGGCAGTCGCGTAGCCCGTTGGAGAAACTCGCGGTGAGCTGCTCCGTACTCAAGGACCAGCACCAGTTGCCCTTGGCGATGCCTGGCCGGTTCATGCGCGCCTCGGAACCGAGCCTCAACAGATCCTGCATCGGTACCACCGTGAGCGGCGCGGGCGACGACCAGGCACAGTCGATGAGCGCATCCGGCATCTGCGGATTCTCCCGGCCGAGTGCGTGCGCCACCTGCGCCTGCTGCGGTCCAGACAGCGCACGCCACCATCCGAGCGTCGTGTCGTTGTCATGGGTGCCTGTATAGCAGACCGAGTCCGGGCCGTGATGATGCGGCAGGTGCGGATTGTCCGGATTGCCGTCGAATGCGAACTGCAATACCCGCATGCCGGGCAGGCCGAGTGTCCGGCGCAGTGCGACGACGTCCTCGGTGATGACACCAAGGTCCTCGGCGACGAGGCGGGTGCCTTCCAGCACCGGTTCCAGCACCTCGATCGCCGCACGGCCCGGCCCGGCAACCCAGGCACCTTCGGCTGCGTTGCGGGCCTCAGGTCGAATGCGCCACCACGCTGCGAAGCCGCGGAAATGATCGAGGCGAAGCAGATCATGGCGCCGCGCCTGCACCTGGAAGCGGCGCTTCCACCATCCGTAGCCGCTGGCAGCCATTGCCTCCCAGTGATAGGCAGGGTGCCCCCACCACTGGCCGGTCCCGGAAAACGCATCCGGCGGAACGCCGACGACGGCCGTAAGACGGCCGTCGGTATCGGTCTCGAACAATTCGCGATGCGCCCAGACATCGGCCGAGTCCCTCGACACGAACATTGGAATGTCGCCGAACAGGCGGATGCCGCGCGCGTTCGCGGCGCGGCGGAAGGCTGCCCAGGCGCTCTCGAACCGGAACTGCGCCAGCCGTGCCAGTTCCATGCCGGCGGCGAGCGCATGGCGTGCCTGTACGAGCGCCGCCGGTTCCCGCCGGCGCAGTGACTCCGGCCACTGCCACCAGGGCGCACCGCCATGCTCGCCCTTGAGGGACGAGTAAAGCACCCAATCCTCCAGCCAATCCGAATTCTGGTCGCAAAAGTCCAGGTAGGCGCGGCGGTCGATTGACGTCGCAGACGCCACCAGCGCGGGGTCGCCGGCAAAGGCCGAGGCTGATTCGAAGGGATTGTGGTACGCAGCGCTGGGGCCGACCGGCAGCAGTTGCCAGACCTTCAGGCCGGCCTGGGCCATCAGGTCAAGGAACTGGAATGCCGCCTGGTCCAGCCGCCCGGAGGGCAGCGAAGACAGGTGCAGCAGCACGCCCGCACTGCGCTCGCACCATGGCGTCATGGCTGCGCTCGTGTGCCCGGCTGCATCGTCCCGCCCGCGGTGACGGCTTGCGCGACGCCCGCCGCGAATGGTCGCGAGAGCGCCACTGGCGGCGGCAGTCCGAGCCCGTCATAGAGCGCGGTCAGGTGGGCCCGGAACAGCTCATCGAACTGCGTGACCACTGGCGTCGGGTTGTGCGCACCGGGCCACCAGAACCAGTCGGAGCCCTCGCAGGCCCCGAGCCGGTGCTGAAGCGCCGCGTCGGCGTGTCCCAGCCCGTCGTAATGAAGTTTGGCTTCGATCAGGATTTCCCAGGCGTAATTCTTTTCCGTGTGCCCCACCCAGGTCAGCAGCTCGCCATGGACCCAGCTGCCAGCGCGAATCGCGGGGAGTTTCGTAGCCCGATCGTGCAGCTCGCGCACACAATCCGCCATCGTCGCGGGGCGCAGTTGTGGATGTGCGCACAGTGCCTCGTAAACGCCGCCCAGGAAGTGACTGCCGCCGTCCGGGTAATATTCCCAGGGATTCTCGCCATCCAGCGCAATCAATACGAGATCGCGGCCGGGCTCACGCGCGATTTCCTCGATTCGCGCCACCAGATCGCGGACGGCGTCCGCTGGCTGCCAATGCTGGTACTCGAAGCCGATGCGGTCGGAGAGGCCGTCGTCGCGGAAGGCACAGTAAATGCCGGCTGCCTGATGCCGGAAGAGGTTATAGGGCTCGTGTCCGGCGGTGGTGTGATGAATGAAGGTCGCGTTGAGCACCGATTCGCTGCTGGCCGCCCACTCGAATCCCGCCTCCGCCAGCAATTGCAACGAGGCGTCCGACAAGGCCGCTTCCGGTGGCCAGCATCCCATTGCGCGCAGACCGAACAGCGACCTGAAGCGATCGTGACCCTCCGACAGCTGCCAGCGCAGCCGCAATTCGCCGCCTGGATACGGCGATACCGGCAGGGTGGCGCCCGGCGCGCAATCGAGTGCGCTCGTAAAATCCAGCAGCAGCGGGGACAGCGGATGGTAGTACGGAGAAACCGAGAGTTCGATGCGCTTTTCTTCGGCGAGTGCCCGCCAACGCGGCACCACGCGGGAGATCGCATCCGTGATGAGCTCCAGCAACTGGCGGCGGTCATCCGCGCCGAAGCTGCCAGCGCGTTGGAGCAGGGCCGTGCAGCACGGGTTGCCGCTGCGCAGGCTCTCGCCGATCCAGGCAAGGTGAAACCAGACCAGCAGGTCCGTGAGCAGATCATCCGGAACCGCTCCCGGTTCATGCAAGGATGCGGCATCGGCCAGCTCCCGGTAGCGAGGATGTCGTGCCGCTCGCGGGCCGGTGCGTGCCGACAGGCAGAGCTGCACCACGGCAGACCGCGCGACGCCGGTCGGCGGCATTTCGACCAGCGCATCGAGCAGTACGTCACCGACCGACCGCCCGTCCTGCCGCCACCGTTGCAGGCGGCCATCGTAGTCGTCGAGCTGGTCCAGCAGCACCGGCGTAAAGTTGACGACCGCACGTATCCGGGGGGCGGACTCCAGTTGCACCGCCATGTCGGTATAGCCCGCCAGGGCGTGCAGATAGACCCATGGGCGGACAAAGCGTCCGCCAATGCGATACTCGGGCTGGTGCATGTGCCAAAGGAGCACGACGCGCATACCCGCATCCTGCCATGATGACTGGACTAGGCGCACTCGAAGTCCCTGTTTACAGTAGAGACTGTCGTGGCGGTGGACCGCGGGAAGGGGCAGACCACTTGGATTCGGCGACCGACATTCGCTTCGTCAGCCGGCTGACACGGGAAACGCTCGCCCTGGTGCTTGCCGGCGGCCGCGGATCGCGATTGCGCTCGCTGACCGACTGGCGCGCGAAGCCGGCGGTGCCCTTCGGCGGCAAGTTCCGCATCATCGATTTCCCGTTGTCCAACTGCATCAATTCCGGCATCCGCCGCATGGCGGTGCTGACGCAGTACAAGTCGCACTCGTTGATCCTGCATATCCAGAGAGGCTGGGGCTACCTCAGGGGCGAGTTCAACGAGTTCATCGAGTTGTTGCCGGCGCAGCAGCGCGTCAGCGAGACCGCGTGGTACTCAGGCACTGCTGACGCCGTCTACCAGAACATCGACATCATCCGCGCCCACACGCCGACGCAGGTGTTGATCCTGCCCGGCGACCAGGTCTACAAGATGGATTACGGTCCAATGCTCGCGACGCATGTGGACCGTGGTGCCGACGTCACGGTGGGCTGCATCGAGGTGCCCCTCAAACAGGCGCGCGCGTTCGGGGTCATTACCGTGGACACCGACGGGCGCATCGTCAAGTTCGTGGAGAAGCCGCGCGTTCCCGAGCCCATGCCAGGCAAGAAAGACAGTGCGCTCGCGTCCATGGGCATCTACGTGTTCAAGACGCAGTTCCTGATCGAGGAGCTGGTTCGCGATGCCGCGGATGCCGCCTCGAGCCACGACTTCGGGAAGAACATCATTCCGGGAACCATTGGACATGGCTCCATCTACGCTTATTCCTTCCGCGGCACGGGGGGCAGTTCGCGTGGCTACTGGCGGGACGTCGGTAGCGTGGATGCCTACTGGCAGGCAAACATGGAGCTGATCGAGGTCAAGCCGGAGCTGAATCTCTACGATCAGGAGTGGCCGATCTGGACCTACCAGGAGCAGCTACCACCGGCCAAGTTCGTGTTCGACGATCCGGACCGACGCGGTACGGCCCTGAACTCGATGGTTGCCGGCGGCTGCATCGTGGCCGGCGCCACGATCCGGCGCTCGCTGCTGTTCTCCAATGTCTTTGTCGATACCCAGTCCGATGTCGACGAGTCCGTCGTGCTGCCGAACGTGCGCATCGGGCACCGTTGCCGTATCCGCCGCACCATCCTCGACAAGGGCTGCGTCATTCCGGATGACGCCGCCATCGGCTTCGACCACGAACAGGACTCGCGGCTCTTTCACGTGACCGAGGCCGGCATCACGCTGGTCACGCCGGAGATGTTGGGCCAGATCCTGCACTCAAGCGAATGACCCGCATACTGGCCGAGCCCGAACGCCGGGACGAACTGGTCGCGTATTTCTGTGCGGAGTACGCGGTCGATGATCGGCTGCCGATCTATGCCGGCGGCCTTGGCGTGCTCGCTGGCGACCACCTCAGGACGGCCGGCGACCTGGGCTTGCCGCTGGTGGCCATCGGCCTGCTGTACAGCGACGGTTACTTCAGGCAACAGATCGACGCCGAAGGGCGGCAGCTGGTATCCCCCGAGCGCTTTGAACCGTTGGAAGCCGGGCTCAGCGCGGTGCTGGATCCGATGGGCCGCGAACTGCGCATCCAGATCCCGGTTGCGGACGCGACGGTGCAGGCGCGCCTGTGGCGCAGGGAGGTGGGCCAGATCCCGTTGTTCCTGCTCGATACCAATATTCCGGATAACGGCCCGGAGGAGCGTCGCATCACCGCACGGTTGTACGACGCCGGCCACGACATGCGGCTGCGACAGGAGATCGCGCTCGGCATCGGCGGCGTGCGTGCGATCCGCGCGCTCGGACTGCGACCGACCGCCTGGCATGTGAACGAAGGGCATGCGGCCTTTCTGGTCTTCGAGCGTATGCGCGAGCGCATTGCCATGGGCTATTCGTTCGGCGGTGCGCTCGAGACCGTCGCCGCTGCGACGGTTTTCACGACGCACACGCCGGTGGCGGCGGGTCACGACGTATTCACGTACGCTCAGCTGCGCCACTGGTTGGGCGACTACCTCGGCGCACTGCACACGACCGAACGACAGTTGTTCGCGCTGGGCGCGAACACTTCCGGCGACGGCCGTTTCAACATGACGGCGCTGGCGCTGCGCGCCTCACGCCAGCACAATGCCGTGTCCCGGGTGCACCGTGATGTCGCCGCGCGGATGGAAAGCTATATCTGGCCACAGGTGCCACCTGAGGACAACCCCATCCGTTACGTCACGAATGGCATACACCTGCAGACCTTCCTGGCGGATCCCTGGCGCCGGCTGCTCGACCAGCATGCGCCGGGCTGGCGCAACCGTGTGCCGGGCGAGGACGATTGTGCTTTCGTCGACGAGATGAGCGACGACGCGCTGGCGGCGCTGCGTGCCGGCCTGCGTGCCTGGCTCAAGCAGAATCTGCGCGACCACCTGGCTGCACGTCATCGCAGTGCAGGGACCGCGACGGCGCTGCTCGAGGCGATGTTTGGCGGATTCGATGCGGCGGGCGGCGACGCGCCAGTGATCGGCTTCGCGCGACGTTTCGCCGCCTACAAGCGCGCCGATCTGCTGCTGCAGGACGCGCCTCGTCTCGCGCGCCTGTTGAGCGATGCCAAGCGTCCCGCGTTGCTCGTGTTCGCGGGCAAGGCGCATCCACGCGACCAGGGAGGTCAGGAGTTGATCCGCCGGCTCTACGAACATTCGCTGCGACCCGAATTCATCGGCCGGATGTTCGTGCTCGACGGCTATGACCTGGCGCTCGCGCAGCTGCTTGTGCAGGGTTGCGACATCTGGCTCAACACGCCCGAGTATCCGCTGGAGGCCTGTGGCACCTCGGGCATGAAGGCCGCCGCCAACGGCGGCGTCAACGTGTCGGTGCTCGATGGCTGGTGGGCGGAGGGCTATGACGGCACCAACGGATTCGCGGTCGAGCCGGCGCTGGACGTCGATCCGACCGAGCGCAACCGGCTGGAAGCAGACCGGATGTTCGACCTGCTCGATCAACGGGTGCTGCCGGAGTATTACGGCAATGGCGGAAAAATCCCGTCTCCGGAATGGCTGCACCGCGTGCGCCGTTCCGTGCGTACTGCAATCCTGCGTTTCAACTCGGCGCGGATGGTGGACGAATACGTCCGGCAGTTCTACGCCCCGGCCAAGTACCTGGGCAATCGACTGCGGGCTCGCCGCGGCAAGGTGGCCGTCAATCTGGCGCGCTGGAAGAAACTGGTGCGGTCGCTCTGGCCCGGCGTCCGGCTCGAATTGCTGCCTGGTAATCCGCCCAGCGTCCTGGTTGCCACCAATGGCATCCCCGCCCAGTTCATCGCCCTCGAAGCCGAATGCGACAACGGCACACGCCGCAGCCTGCGCCTGCGTGCGGACGGCCGCGAGCGCGCCGAGTTCGTGCTCGAGGGAGAGCCGTCCGGGATCCGGGCCATCAGAGGATGCCCGACGCACGAGTTGCTGGCCCATCCTTACGAGCTCGGCCTGATGATCCGCGAAAAGTGGCCAGCATGAGCCTGCGTGTCCTGTTCGCAGCCAGCGAAGCGGCGCCCTTGTCGAAAACCGGCGGCCTGGCCGACGTGGCTTCTGCATTGCCGGCAGCCTTGCAGGGCCTGGGGTGCGATTTGCGGGTCGTGACACCTGCCTATCGTGGCGCGTTGGACACGCTCGCGCAGCGCAGACGCGTCGCCGATATCGTGCTGCAGCGGCTGCCGATCACGATCTGGGAGGGCCAGGTCGAGGCAGGTGGTCCGCTGCAATGGCTGGTGGATTGTCCTGAGCTCTACCATCGTCAGGGATCCCTGTACACCGACGCGCATGGGAACGAGTACGCCGACAATGCGCAACGCTATGGCATCTTCGGGGAACTTGTCGCCCGGCTGGCCCTGGGACAGAACGGCATCGGCTGGCGGCCGGAAGTCGTCCACCTCAATGACTGGCACACCGGGCTCGCGGCGGCCTGGCTTGCAGAAGCGATACAGCGACCCGCCTGCGTGTTCACGATTCACAACCTGGCCTACCAGGGCAATTTTCCACCGGAGCAACTCGCCGCGCTGGACCTGCCGGCGGTGCGGATGATTCCCGGCGCGCTCGAGTTTCAAGGGCAGGTGTCCTTCCTGAAAGCAGGCCTGGTCTGTGCTGATGCATTGACGACCGTGAGCCCGACTTATGCGCAGGAGATCCAGACGTCCGAGTTCGGCGAAGGCATGGACGCCATCCTGCGCAGCCGCGCCAGCGTATTGACCGGCATCGTAAACGGCATTGACGACGACACCTGGAACCCCGCGACCGACCGCTTCATCCCGCGCCGCTTCGATGCCAGGTGCGTGGACGAGGGGAAGCTGGCCAACCGGCGGGCGCTGCAGCCGCGGTTGGGATTTGAGCTGGATGATCGCAGCCTGCTCGTGGTTTTCATCGGTCGACTCGCCCATCAGAAAGGCGCTGACCTGCTGCTCGCCCCGGAAGCAGCGATCGATCGCGAAGGCGTGCAGTTCGCACTGCTTGGCGCCGGCGACCGCGAACTCGAGCAGGCGTTTGCCGACTTCGCGCGCCGCCGGCCCGGCCGGATCGCAGCGACTTTCACCTTCGACGAGGCCCTGGCGCACCTGATGGAAGCGGCGGCCGACGCACTTGTCATGCCGTCGCGCTTCGAGCCCTGTGGGCTCAACCAGATGTACAGCCAGCGTTATGGCACGGTGCCGGTCGTGCGTCGCACCGGTGGCCTGGTCGACACGGTGACCGATGCGACGCCGGCGACGCTGGCGAGTGGAACGGCGACGGGAGTGAGCTTCGATCACGCCGATGTCGGCGGCGTCGCCTACGGCATCGGGCGCGCGATGGAACTGCGGCAGCAGCGGCAGGTCTGGTCGGCGCTGCAACGTAACGGAATGCGCCATGATTTCAGCTGGGCGGCGGTGGCCCACAGGTATATCGAGGTCTACCGTCGCATCGGTCCGCATCGCAATTAACTGCTGTTGCCACGATGCGGCACCGGTAAAATGCGGATATGACCAGCCGCACGGCGCACGTGGATACTTTCGCGCGCGACCGCCTGCCGCCGCCCGCACAATGGCCGCGGCTGCACTTCGACCTGCCGGAGCTGCGCTACCCCGATCGGCTGAATTGCGCGACCGTGCTGCTCGACGACGCCATCGCCGAGGGCCATGGTGACCGGCCCGCGATCCTGACCGAGGCCGGCGCCATCAGTTACCGGCAATTGCTGGGCCGGGCGAACCGCATCGCCAACGTGCTCGGCGACCTTGGCGTCGTGCCGGGCAATCGCGTGCTGCTGCGCGGTTTCAACGGCCCGGAACTGTTCGCCTGCTGGCTCGCCGTCATGAAGACGGGTGCCATCGCGGTCACGACGATGCCGCTGCTGCGGGTGCCGGAACTGAAGGCGATCATGGAAAAAAGCCGGCCGTCCGTCGCGCTCTGCGACCAGCGACTGCTGGCAGAGCTGCGCGGGGCGGTTGACGTGACGGATTGTGTCGGCGCGATCGTGGCCTGGGGCAATGGCGAGCTCGAGACCCGCATGACCGATGCGGCGGAAGCATTCTCGAATGCAGACACGGCCGCCGAGGACGTCTGCCTGCTGGCCTTCACTTCCGGCACGACCGGCCAGCCCAAGGCCTGCATGCATTTTCACCGCGATGTGCTCGCGATGGCGGATGTCTTCGCGCGGTGCGTGCTGCGCACCCGCCCGGATGACATCTACATTGGCAGTCCGCCGCTCGGCTTCACCTTCGGGCTCTGTGCGCTGCTCGTCTTTCCGTTGCGCTTCCGCGCGGCGGTCGCACCGGTCGAATCCCCGACCCCGGCGGGCTTGCTGTCGGCGATCGAACGATTCCGCGCCACCTGTCTTTTCACCGCCCCGTTCGCCTATCGCGCCTTGCTCGCCGAGCTCGCGGGTCGTGATATCAGTTCCCTGCGGCAATGCGTGTCCGCCGGCGAATTCCTGCCGCGAGCCGTCAGCGACGCCTGGCACGAACGCACCGGCATCCGCATCATCGACGGCATCGGCGCGACCGAAATGATCCACATCTTCATCTCGGCTGCCGGTGACGATATCCGGCCCGGCGCAACCGGCAAGCCCCTGCCTGGCTACCGGGCCTGCGTGCTTGATGAGCAGGGCCGGCCGCTGCCGCCGGGCAGCACCGGAAGACTCGCCGTCACCGGGCCGACCGGCTGCCGTTATCTCGATGACGGGCGCCAGCTTGACTACGTGCAGCAGGGTTGGAACCTCACGGGCGATCTCTATCGTATCGACGAGGACGGCTACTTCTGGTTCGTGTCCCGCGCCGACGACATGATCGTCTCGGCGGGCTACAACATCGCCGGACTCGAGGTGGAGTGGGCGCTACTCGCCCACCCGGCCGTGAGCGAATGCGCCGTGGTCGGCGCGCCGGATCCCGAGCGCGGCATGATCGTCAAGGCGTGCATCGTGTTGCAGCCGGGCAGGGCGGCGGATCCCGCCCTGGCGCGCGAGCTGCAGGACTTCGTGAAGCAGCGCATCGCGCCCTACAAATACCCGCGCGTCATCGAGTTCCTCGCTGCGCTGCCGAAGACCGCGACCGGCAAGCTGCAGCGCAAGGTCCTGCGCGCCACTACTTGACATTTAAAATATTCGCATCTGTAATGTTACCGGGTCACTGGAGATCCCGGTGAAGCGGGTTGTCTGCATCGGCGGCGGGCCGGCGGGGCTGTATTCGGCCATCCTGTTCAGCAAGGCGCTGCCGCGCGCGCGCGTCGAGGTGTACGAGCGCAACCGTCCCGACGACACCTTCGGTTGGGGCGTCGTGTTCTCCGACCGGACCATGGAAGGCTTCCGTGCGGCGGATGGGCCCTCGCATCGGGCCATCACCGCGGGCTTCCACCACTGGGACGACATCGACGTCCACTACGGCGGGACCACGATCACGACGAGTGGTCACGGCTTCTGCGGCATCAGCCGCAAGCGGCTGCTGAACATCCTGCAGGAACGCGCCGCGGAACTCGGCGTGCAGCTGGGCTTCGAACACGAGGTGGAGGACGACGCGCAGTTTGCCGACGCGGATCTCGTTATCGCGGCGGATGGCGTCAACAGCAGGACCCGCGCGCGCCACGCGGCGGTCTTCGGCCCGGACCTCGATGCGCGCCAGTGCCGCTTCATCTGGCTCGGGACGACGAAGTCATTCCCGGCATTCACCTTCGCATTCGAGAAGACGGAGCACGGCTGGTTCCAGATTCACGCCTACCAGTTCAGCGCGGAACTCTCGACGGTCATCGTCGAGACGCGCGAGGAAACCTGGAAGGCGCATGGACTCGATGCCTTCGACCACCACCAGTCGATCGCCTTCTGCGAAAAGCTGTTTGCGAAATACCTGGGCGGTCATAGCCTGATGAGCAATGCCCTGCATCTGCGCGGCTCAGCCTGGCTCAATTTCCAGCGCGTCCTCTGCCGGCGCTGGCATCACGGCCGCCTGGTGCTGATCGGCGACGCGGCCCATACGGCGCACTTTTCGATCGGCTCGGGCACGAAACTTGCGATGGAGGACGCGATCGAGCTGACCGCACGCGTCGCAACGGCCACCGATGTGCCGGCAGGTCTTGCGCGGTATCAGGACGAACGTTCACTCGAAGCGCTGAAGCTGCAAAGCGCCGCGCGCAACCGGATGCGCTGGTTCGAGGAAGTCTCGCGCTACACGGAATTCGAACCCTGGCAATTCACCTACAGCCTGCTGACCGGCAGCCAGCGCATCGGGCACGACAACCTGCGCCTGCGCGATGCGGGTTTCGTTCACGAGGTGGAAGAAAAGCTCGCGCACCGCGCCGGCGTTGCGGCGCCGCGGCCGCCAATGTTCCTGCCATTCCAGCTGCGCGGGATGACACTTGCGAATCGTGTCGTGGTGTCACCGATGGCGCAGTACCTGGCCAAGGAGGGCATGCCCGGCGACTGGCACCTGGTGCACCTGGGCGCGCGTGCGACCGGCGGCGCCGGGCTCGTCGTCACCGAGATGACCTGCGTATCGCCGGCTGCGCGCATCTCGCCGGGCTGCACCGGGCTCTGGAACGCGGCGCAGTGCGATGCGTGGCGGCGCATCGTCGATTTCGTGCACGCAGCGAGTCCGGCGAAAATCTGCCTGCAACTCGGCCATTCGGGCCGCAAGGGTTCCACGCAACTCGGCTGGGAAGAGGCGGATCATCCATTGCAGTCGGGCAACTGGGAGACGCTTGCCCCGTCGCCGCTCGCCTATCTGGAAGGCATCAGTGCGCCACCGCGCGCGATGAGCCGCGCCGACATGGACGAAGTGCTGGCGGAATTCGTGCGCGCCACGCGCTTCGGCGCCGAGGCCGGCTTCGACATGCTCGAGCTGCACATGGCGCACGGCTACCTGCTGGCGAGTTTCCTGTCGCCGCTGACCAACCGGCGCGCGGATGAATACGGCGGCAGCATTGCGAACCGGCTGCGATATCCACTCGAGGTACTCGTTGCCGTGCGTGCGGCGTGGCCGCCGGAGAGGCCGCTGTCGGTGCGACTCTCGGCGAGCGACTGGGCCGAGGGCGGGCTCGAGGAGCGCGAGTTGCTCGAGATCGCGCGGGTGATGAAGGCAGCCGGCGCCGACATCCTCGACCTGTCGAGCGGCCAGACAGTGCCGTGGCAGCAGCCGGTGTACGGACGCATGTACCAGACGCCGTTCTCGGACCTCGTGCGCAATGTCGTCGGCATCCCGACGATCACAGTCGGCAACATCTACGAACCGGATCACGTGAATTCGATCGTCGCGGCCGGGCGCGCGGACCTGTGCGCGCTCGCGCGCCCGCACCTGGCGGACCCTTCCTGGACGCTGCATGCGGCAGCCGCCCAGGGATACCGGGAGCAATGGTGGCCGCTGCCCTACGAAACAGCCCGGCTTCAGCTCGAGCGCAACCTCGAGCGCGCCGCCCAGATGGCGGGGCCGGTATGAAGTGGCAACGATGACACAGGCATTGACGGGACGGCATGCGCTGGTGACCGGGGCCGGCCGCGGCATCGGTGCCGCGATCGCGCGCGCGCTGGCAGAACAGGGCGCGCGGGTGACGCTGCTCGCACGCACCGCGGCGCAACTGGCCGAGACCGCGACCGCCCTGCCTGGTTTGCCGAACACGGTCGTTGCGGACGTCACCGATGCGCAACAGGTGGGACGCGCATTCGCCGAGGCCCGCGAGCGCGCGGGCGAGATCCAGATCCTGGTCAACAATGCCGGCAAGGCCGTGAGCCGGGCGCTCGCAAAGAGTGACGACGAATTCTGGCAGCAGGTGCTGGCGGTCAACCTGAGCGCCGTGCACCACTGTACGCGCGCAGTGCTGCCGGCGATGCTCGAGGCGAACTGGGGCCGGATCATCAATGTCTC
The DNA here is from genome assembly GCA_023265875.1 of Gammaproteobacteria bacterium. Lineage (GTDB taxonomy): Bacteria > Pseudomonadota > Gammaproteobacteria > Steroidobacterales > Steroidobacteraceae > SCUD01. The sequence continues at coordinate 18,730 of JAHFSF010000010.1, forward strand.
GAGCACGGCCGGGCTGCGCGGTTACGCCTATTGCACTGCGTATTGCGCGGCCAAACACGGCGTCGTCGGCCTGACCCGGGCGCTGGCACTGGAGGTCGCGAAAACCGGCATCACCGTGAATGCCGTGTGCCCGGGTTACACGGACACCGGCGTCGTGCGCGAGGCGGTCGCCAATATCAGCGCGAAGACCGGTCGCAGCGAGACCGAGGCGCGCGAAAAGCTGGTCTCCTTCAATCCACAGCAGCGGCTGGTGCGGCCCGGGGAAGTCGCAAACGCCGTCCTGTGGCTCTGCCTGCCGGGCAGCGAAAGCATCACCGGCCAGAGCATCGCCATCGCGGGCGGGGAAGTGACCTGATGCCACGCCGTGCAACGGACGTGGAGACTCGCATCGCGAGCGACGATCACGCCGCGATCCGCCTGTGGCTGCGGATGCTCGCGACCAGCCGCCTGATCGAGACGCGCATGCGGCAGCTGCTGCAGCGGCGCTATGCAACGACGCTGCCACGCTTCGACCTGATGGCGCAGCTGGAGCGGGTGCCTGATGGGCTCAAGATGGGCGAGTTGTCGAGGCGCATGATGGTGACCGGCGGCAACGTGACCGGGATCACCGACCTGCTGGAACGGGAAGGCCTGGTCGAACGCGTGGACGAGCCGGGCGACCGGCGCGCCTGGCGCGTGAAACTGACGCGCGCAGGCCGGCACGCGTTCAAGGCGATGGCGGAGGAGCACGAGCGCTGGATCACCGAGGCCTTTGCACCGCTGGCGGCGCGCGAGATGTCGTCCATGACAGTCCAGCTCGGCCGTCTCAAGACACACGTCAGGTCACTGGAGAAGAGAGACATTTGAGCACCGGGCCGGTGTTCGAGGGCAACCGATGAAGAGCCGGAACGACAGCCTGCAATGGCCTTTCTTCGATGAGCCGCATCGCCGTCTCGCCGGGCAGGTTGGCGCATGGGCCGCCGGCCATCTCGCCGATGCCGTTCATCCGGCGGATAGCGCCAGCGTGGATGCGCGCTGCCGCGAGCTGGTCGAAGGCCTGGGCCGGGAGGGTTTGCTGAGACACTGCCTGCGCGCCGTGGACGGCGGTGCAGGATCCGACTTCAGTGCGCGATCCCTCTGCCTCGTGCGTGAATCGCTGGCCTGGTGGGACGGGCTCGCGGATTTCGCATTCGCGATGCAGGGGCTCGGCAGCGCGCCGTTGTCGCTCGCAGGCAGCGACAAATTGCGCTCGCATTACCTGCCGCGCGTCGCGCAGGGCACGGCCATCGCCGCCTTTGCGCTCTCGGAGCAGCAGGCAGGCTCCGATGTCGCTGCGATGCAGACGATGGCGCACCGCGACGGCGACGGTTACCGGCTCGATGGCGCCAAGACCTGGATATCGAATGGCGGCATTGCCGATTTCTATTGCGTATTCGCGCGCACCGAGCCTGCCCGCATCCGGGCCGACGGCAGCGCCGCAGCGGAGGGCATCAGCGCCTTCGTCGTCGAGCCGGGCGATCCCGGATTCACCGTGGCGGCACGCATCGATGCCATGGCGCCGCACCCGCTCGCGCGCCTGGTCTTCGAGGACTGCCGGATCCCGGCCAGCCGGCTGATCGGCGAAGAGGGGGAGGGCTTCCGGACGGCGATGCGCACGCTCGACGTGTTCCGTACGTCGGTGGCGGCCGCGGCCTGCGGTTTCGCGCGCCGCGCGCTGGATGAGGCGCTCGATCACGCCCGGTCGCGCACGATGTTCGGCCGGACGCTGGCCGATTTCCAGTTGACGCAGGCAGCGCTCGCCGACATGGCGACCGGCCTCGAGGCCGCGCAATTGCTGACCTATCGGGCGGCCTGGCTGCGCGATCGCGAAATGCCGTTCACCGCGGCTGCCGCCATGGCCAAGCTGACCGCGACCGAGACGGCGCAGTCCGTCATCGATCGTGCCCTGCAGATGTTTGGCGGCCGCGGCGTCGTGCGGGGCGAAATTATCGAGCGCCTTTATCGCGAGATCCGGGCGCTTCGGATCTACGAAGGCGCCAGTGAACTGCAGAGGCTGATCATCGGCCGGGAGCTGTTGAAATGAGCCACCAGGTCCTGCAGCCGTCCGGCTGGGCACGACCGCGCGGCTATGCGAACGGCATCGCGGCCGAGGGCCGGCAGGTATTCCTGGCGGGGCAGATCGGCTGGAACGCAGAGCAGCGGATCGTCAGCGACGACCTGGCCGTACAGGTGCGCCAGGCGCTTGCCAACATCGTCGAGTTGCTCGCTGCTGCGGGGGCGCGCCCCGCACACCTGGTGCGCCTGACCTGGTTCATCACCAGCCGCGAGGAGTACTACGCCTCGATCGAAGGCATCGGCGCGGCTTACCGCGAGACGATCGGCCGGCACTTTCCGGCGATGTCCGTGGTCGTCGTCGCCGGCCTTCTCGAATCACGCGCGAAAGTCGAAATCGAGGCGACCGCCGTCCTGTAGGTGGTGCCATCGACCGCGCGGACTTGCTCGGACCGGGACTCCCGCTCGTTCGCTCAGCCGATCCTTATTCGCTCACTTGCGGGGTCCCGGTCGGCACGTCCGCGCGGGGGGTTACGCCAACTCCGGCGCCCGCGAGGTGGCCGGGTCCTCGCGAGCAAACTCGTAACTTCCGACTGAGTTTGCGAGCGAGGGGCCCGGCCGGATCCCGCGGGCGCCGGGAAACGCGTTGAGCGGATCCCGCGGGCGCCGAGTCGTGGTTTCGCAGTTATTACCTCGAGCAAGAACTCGGAACTGCGACCCGGCACCGGTGTGAGGCAATTTCAACTTCTCATATTCCTGACTGCATTCACGGCCGTATCGTGCATGGCCTTCATGATGTTGGAGAGCGCCGTGTAGGTGTGCTCCCGCCGCTGCAGGGCGTCCTGCAGTCCGGCAGTTGCAATCGTCGCGCTGGCTTCCATGCGCTCGGGCTGCGTCGCCTGCTGGACAACATGGGTCGCTTCGTGCCGCAGAAGCGCAGAACGCACCTGCGCGGCCCGCGCTCGGAGATCGGGATCTGGTTGGATGAAGGCACGATGGAGTACGTAAAAAGACCAGGATTCCAGTTCAATCCACTCTTTGTGGTCGTCCTTTCCGGCGTGTGACTGCACAATCCGGATCCACGTCGAACTGGCCTCGTCATTCTTGCCCTGCTGGTAGAGTTTTGCGATGAGATTCAGCGTCTGGCGTTCTTCCTGTGTGGCGCCTGGAGGAGGATCCGCAGCGAGTGCGATGTTCTCGACCTGTTGGGTCGTAAGAAGCTGCGGCTGGACGAGTTTCGCCTCGACCGTAGCCGTGGGTGATGCGACTTTTTCGATGCGATCCTCGGCCGCTGCCAGCCAGGGCAGCGCGCAAGCGGCGAAAAAGATCGCTATGTGTGGCTTGTTCATGTATGCGACTCCGTTATCGATCAATTTGCGCCGAGCGCCTGCAGCATGCGATGCACGCTCGCGAGCTGCGCGCCGTCGCGCATGGCGTAGTCCGCGCCGGTATAACCCCACCAGTCCCAGCAACCCTGCGGATTGAAGGGCCAGAACCAGCTCTTCACGACCTGCGGATACAGCACGACGATGCGATTCGCGTCGGCCCAGCGGTTGTAACCGGCGTTGCGCACGAATGCCATGCCGACGAAATCGCTGCCCTGCTGGCAACCGTGGAAGGCGACATGGATGCGGCAGGGACTGCCCGCCGCGCAGTCCTTTGGCACGAACACCCACCCGGCATTCGCCAGCGAGGCGAGCGCACCGGAAGCCGCATAGCGATGCTGGTCGAATGATACGAACTGTCCCTGCAACTTGCGCTCGGGCTCGCGCAGGTAGTCATAGAGATGGCTCAGCATCTTGCCGGCGGCATCGTAATCGCAGTCGTTGATCCACGGCGGCGCCGCGACGTCGCAGGCGATGCCCTCGCCTGCGCTGGGGAACCCGTGGGCTGCAGCAACCCGGGTCTCATAGAGAATGCGTTCCTGCGGCACGAATTCCCGGTAGAACCGCAGCAGGGAATCCGTGACCGCCGCGCCCACAGTGGCATCGCGCGAGCCGTGAAACACCCAGACGCGGTCGGGCACGATCCAGGATGGGTCGTCGATGAATCCTTCCTTCGCGGCTTCCCGGGCCGCGGCCACGAGCGGCGCGGTGTCGGGTCCGATCAACTTGCCCTTCGTGCAGTCGCCCTGCGCGCGAAACAGCGAGCCCTGCGCGCACCACCAGGGACCGGCGGCAATGATGCCGGCGCCGATGACGTCTTTCGAATAGGCGACCTGGTACTGCGTCGCCATGTAACCGCCCGACGAAATGCCCGATACCGTCAGGCTGCCGGGCAGGATGTTGAGTCGCGGCAGCGCTGCATCCGCGGCCGCAACCGTGACACCGACCAGCAGTGCAAGTGAAAGCAGATGTCGCTTCATTGGCTGTTCAGTCCTGTTTCGCCGGTGCGCACGCGAGGAAGGCCTCGATCATCGCTCGCTGGGCGGCAATGCGCTGTGCGATCGGATGCTGGCCCGGCGTCTCGACGCAGGCGATGCGCGCAGCGCCCCGTTGCATCAGCCAGGACTCGAAGGATCCGTCGTAATGATTGAAGACGATGCCACCCGTGACGCGACAGCCATCCACGATGCCATCCGGGTGCAACGGGAAATGGGCTGCGTTCGCGGCCAGCAGCGAGTGGCTGAAGCCGCTGGGCTCCGCCGTGTGCTCGCTGCTGTAGATATAGGCGTGTGACAACAAGACGTCCTCATGGCAGGTCAGCAGGCCGTCGCAGGCCGCATCCAGCAGCAACTCGCCGTGCGCGAGCAGGAGCAGGCCTTCATGCGATGGGCTCTCGCCCGGCAGCCCGAGATAACCGCGGTTCGGGTTCTCGCCGAAGGCGTTGAATCGCGTGCCAGCACGAAAACCGGTCGCGTTCACGAGCGGCAGTATGGTCAGCTGCACGCGGGACAGCAGGTCGCCGTCGGTTGCGTCGAGGAACTCGAGCACCCCCCAGGGTCCGGCCGGTTCCTCACCGTGAAAGCCGCTGGCCAGCAGCAGTCGCGGCGCCCCTGGCTCCGCGGTCCCGGCCCGCAGCATCAGCAGGGGTTCGCCGGCGATCGTTCCCAGCGTGATCGATTCGAGGCCCTGGCGCGTGACAACGGTTGCAAGGCGCCTGCGATAGTGGCTCCAGTCATTGCTGGCATGGCCATCCGGCAGGACCCAGGTCCAGGACTTCCTGCCCGCGTCTTCCGTGTGCTGATTCTCGTCCATCCTGATCAGCGTGACCCTTTCTTGCATTGCATCATTTGCGCCCACCCGCACCGGCGGCGCAACATGCGCCCTCGCGCGCTCCCGCGGAGCGCTGATTGTCCAATCGTTTGGCCGAGGGGGAAACATGAATCTGAAAGTCATCCTGGTCGGTGGTGTGGTCTTCTACGTCGCCCTTTTTCTGGTCAGTTTCCTGACTGGATACGTGGTGCATCAAAACATCCTGCATGAGGCCTATCTGGGCACGCCAGCCTTCTGGCGGCCCGAGCTGAACCAGGACCCGCCCGACATGGCCGCGCTGATGCCCCTATGGGTCACCTGCGGGCTGATCGGATCATTCATCACCGCGTTCATCTATCACTGGGTGCGGCCGGCGTTGAGTGGCGCCGGCTGGCAGCGGGGACTCAAGTTCGGCGTCATCGCGGTCCTGTTCCATGGCATCTATATCCTGAACTGGTCCGGTGTGTTCAACCTGCCCAACAAGATCTGGATCTGGTGGTGGCTCGAGTCGATCGTCTATCTGCTCGTCGGCTCCGCCGCGCTCGGCTGGGCCGTACAGAAACTCGCTCCGGCCAGCAACTGACATTCGGTCACCGAAGGCCCTGGTCTGAAGAGGACCGGGGCCTTTTTCTTTTATTCTGCGCGGGTGGTGAACATGAGTCTCGGCCGGCTGGACCTGAAGTATCCGGCGAAGCGCGCGCTGATCACCGGCGGCGCGAGCGGTCTCGGGCTTGCAGCCGCTGAATTGCTGGCGGCACGCGGCTGGCGGCTCGGGTTGCTGGATCGCGACATCGGACGCCTGGCGGACGCTGTCACGGCGTTGCGCGAGAAGGGCAGCCCGTTGTGCGAGAGTTATGTGGTCGATACCACCAACGAAGCGGCCGTAAAGACCGCGGTCGATGGCTTCGCTGCGCGATGCGGTGGCCTGGATCTTGCGATGAACTCGGCAGGTGTGGCGGTTGCCGGCGGCATGCTGGAAACACCGGCGGCCGACTGGGACTGGATCATCGGCATCAATGTGCTCGGGGTGGCGCATTGCTGCCGCGCCGAATTGCCGCACATGATCGCCTCGGGCGGTGGACTCATCATCAATGTCGCGAGCGCCGCAAGCTTCGTCTGCGGCGGCGACATGAGCGCCTATAACGCCTCGAAGGCCGCGGTCGTCGCACTGTCGGAGACGCTGTACCAGGAGTTCGCGGATCGCCAGGTGCATGTCGCCGCGGCGATGCCCGGCTTTTTTCGCACACGGCTGATGGAACAGGCCCGGGCGCCGGCGCAGGCGGCCGGATTTGCGCGCAAAATGATGGCGGCCTCGAATCTCGAGGCAAGCGCGGTTGCGCATGAGATCATCTCGCGCGCAGCGGCCGGGGCGACACATGTAATCCTGCCCGGCCGCTACCGCTGGCTGTGGCGATTCAAGCGGCTGTCGCCGCGCTGCTACCTGCGCTGGATGCTGTCGCTGCGCAGGCGGTTTGAGGCCAGGGCTGCGGCCCGCCGTAGCTGAGGAGCGGGCAAGAATGTATTTCTGGATGAAGCTGCTGCACATCGTGGCCGTCATCGCGTTCCTGGGCAACATTACGACGGGGCTGTTCTGGCATGCGCACGCTGCTCGCACGCGCGATCCGCGCCTGCTGGCGCACACCATGGAGGGCATCATCCGCAGTGACCGGTTGTTCACGGTGCCGGGCGTCGTCATCATCATCACGACGGGTCTGCTGGCCGCGATCATCGGCGGCTTTCCGCTACTGCGAACCGGCTGGATTGCCTGGACGATCGCGCTGTTCGGGGCCTCGGGCCTGGTCTTCGGCGTCTTGCTGGTGCCGCTGCAGCGGCAACTGCTGGCACGGGCGCAGGCGGGTCTCGCCGGCGGATTCGATTACGCGAGCTATCATCGGCTTGCGCGACGCTGGGATAGCTGGGGTGCCATCGCCTTGCTGATGCCGACGGCGGGCCTGGCACTGATGGTGCTGAAGCCGGCGCTCTGAGCGCCGGGCACCATTCCCTACTCGAGGGCGCGCAGCGATTCGAGTGTCGCCTGGCGCAGCACGTCGATTGCCCTGTCGATGCGCTGGAATGCCGCATCGTCCTCGCCGAGCCCGGCCGAATCGGACTCCCAGACTGCCTTCAATGCGGCGGCATCCTGGCCGACGGTCGCGGGCATCAACGCCGCCAGGTCGTTGATGGTCAGCATGTCGGCCCAGCCCATGCGCGGGTCCCCGCGCTGGTCGCCCTCCTTATAGTGGGCATAGAAGATGATCTGCTGCAGCGAACCGATCTCGGTGAGCAGTTCGAAGCCGGCGGCCCGGCTATTGCGGTTCCGTTCGGTGGCCTCGTTGCGCCAGGTGTTGTAGCCGAGCGCCGTAAACGCGACGGCGAGACTCACGAGGGCGACCGCGTTGTTACGAAACTGTTTACCCAGACTTTCCATGGCCGCATGCTAGCGCCCTGGACGCCAGAATTCACTCAAGGGACCCGCAATCGCGATGACCGGCTTCGAGGATCGACAGAGATCAACGCTGCCACGGCCACCTGCGCCGACGCGACGCAGCGCGAACCCGTGGAATTTTTCGAGCACCGCGCGCATTCAGGATTCGCCACCGCCGGGCGATGGTCCCGGCGCGATCGATCGCCTGAACCTTGGATATGACCCGGTTGCAGACCAGGCGACCCGCCACCAGCCGGAGACACCGGCCGCTCAAACGCTGCCCCGCGAGCCAGGGCGCGGCCCGCGCTTCAGCGCGCTGCCGCTGGTCGTCCTTGGCATGGCTGCACTGGTCGTCCTGCGCATGCTGATGAGGGCGCGCGGCGCCGGCGACTGGGCCGGATTCGCCATGCCGCTGCTCTTCTTCCTGGTCGTCGCCTACGGCGCGTGGAAGCGCCGCCGGCGACGCAACGAACTCAGGTCGACGAAATCGGATTGAGCGCCCGTTTCCAGACCAGCGTCTGGTTGTTGGCCGGCATTCGATGGTCGGCCTGCAGCGTGAAGCCGATGCCGCGCGCGAGCGTATCCACGGCCTCGAAGTCGCGTATGCCGCTGTCCGGATCGCGCGTGTGCAACATCTCGTCGAAGGAGGCGTTGCTTTCCGACGTGTATTGCCCTTCGTAACGGAACGGGCCGTAGATCGCGAGCACTGCGCCCGGCTTCAGTACGGCGGGCAGGTTGGCGAACATCGCCTCGACGTGGCGCCAGCTCATGATGTGCAGGGTGTTCGCCATGAACACGCCATTGACGCGCAACACATCCCAGGGCGGCCGGGTCACGTCGAGTTCGACCGGGGCGCGCAGGTTCTTCGGCCCTTCATAGAGGATCCGCTTGCGCAGGCCCGGCATGGCATCGGCCATTTCCGTGGGTTGCCAGACCAGCGCCGGCATCGCGAGCGCGAAGTGCACCGCATGCTGGCCGGTGCCGCTGCCGATCTCGAGAATGCTGCTGCAGTCCGCAAAAGCCTGGCGCAGGACTTCGAGGATCGGCTCCTTGTTGCGCTCGCAGGCGTCCGCATGCGGAAACATCGGCACAGTATGGTCCGATCCCGCGTCAGGCGAGCGCCAGGGCCCACGCGCCGGCCAGCAGCGCGAGCGCGGCGAGACCCGCCGCCCACTGCAGGCCGATGCGGCCGGGCGCCGGCATCGGCAGCCGCGCGCACAGCGCGCCCTGCCCGCTGCCGACGACAAAGCCGATGAGGTGCGCGAGCACGTCGGTGTGCTCGCCGCCGGTGCCGGTGAAGGCGAGGAGCGCGATGCCGCCGATCAGCGGCGCGCTCCTGCGCATCCACGGCGACCAGTTCCGCAGGTGTCGGCGCCAGCCGTAAGCCGCGACGATCCCGAGCGCCGTGAACACGGCGGTCGAGGCTCCGAGCAGCTGGTGATCGGGCGGGTGCAGCAGTGCATCCACGCCGTAGGCAGTGCCGCCGCCGATGAGGATCAGCAGCCACGCGACACCCGGCCCGAGCAACCGCGCCGCCGGGTAGCCGAACAGCGCACCGAAAGCGAGGTTGGACAGCAGATGCAACAGGTCGGCGTGCAATGTCAGCGCGGTCAGCACGCGCCACGGCTCGCCGCGCTCGAGGAATCCGGCGTCGAGCACGCCGGCTGCCTGCCAGTCGCGGCCACCGGCTCGCTCGAGCACCGCCAGCGTGATCACGAGCAGCGTCAGCACGTAGCCGAAGACACCATAGATTCCGTGGGGATGATTGGGCCAGACGACCGGCGCCGGCGGCGGCCGGCGATTCTCGCGCAGGTAGTGCTGCAGTTCGCGCGCGGCCCGGGCGTGGTCCTCGGGCAACACCCAGAGACTGGTGCCGGCGGCGGTCGTGCGGCTTTCACAGGGGATGCCGACGGCGGTGAGCACGAGGACCCAGTCCGCGCATTCGGTAGCGGGCAAATCGCTGGTCAGTGGTATCAGGATCAAGGGAGGCGCCATCCTGGGCGGGTGATTTTCCTACATGGTGCCGACGGGACCAGTATCAACTAGAGTAATGCCCATGTACGCGCCAAAACGCGAGCAAGTGCCGGAATCGGACGAACGGATCGGTCGCTGGATCCTGGGCGGCCTGGTGCTGATCGCGATCGGCGCTGGTGCCTGGTACTGGCAGAAGCGCCATGCGGCCGACAATCAGCCTGTTATTGAAGAGCCTGTTGCGACCAACGAACAGCGGATCCTGAACCCCATCGAGCCCACCGGCGAAGATGCCGCCAGGCTGCCGGCATCGGAACTGATCGCCGGGCTGGTCAGTGCGCCGCAATTCGAAGCAATGTTCGTTCCTGACGATCTGGTGCGGCACCTGGTCGCGACCGTGGACAACCTGCCGCGCCAGAAAGTCGCGGCCCAGCTGAATCCAGGGAAACCTCCGCGCGGCGCGTTTATTACGGTGGGCAATGAGGACCAGCCGGTACTCGGCGCCCTGAATTACGAGCGCTATGCGGCGTGGGTCGGGCTGGTCGATTCCCTCGATCCGGATGCGACGGTCGCGCTGTACCGGCGGCTGTATCCGCAGTTCCAGGCGGCTTATGAAAGCCTCGGCAATCCCGATGGGTATTTCAACGACCGGGTAATCGAAGTCATCGATCACCTGCTGGCGACGCCGGAGCCGCCGGAGACGATCCGGCTTGCGCGGCCGAACGTGCTGTATGTATTCGCCGATCCGGCGCTCGAGGCGGAATCGGCGGGACGAAAACTGCTGCTGCGCATGGGTCCCGGCAATGCCGCGCGCGTCAAGATGAAGCTGCGCGACATCCGCGACCGGATCGC
>JAHFSF010000086.1 GCA_023265875.1 Gammaproteobacteria bacterium
TATAGCTGAAGTACGTCAAATAGAAAGCCATGATCGAATCCTCCTTCCTGATTGTTGCGCGGCGCGAGCGTCGAGCCGGGCGGCCTAACTACATTTAGGGGGATTAAGTGTTGTCGAAGGATCACTCATTTGTGACCGTATAACACTTTTATCTCTTCGCGCTCCGCCGGCGCCCGGGACTGCGGGAAATTCGAGCCGGTCGCGTCAGCGCCAGTCACACGGGTCTTCGGCGGCCCAGCCATAGTACGCCGACGATCAGTGACAGCAAGCCAGCGCCATCGCCGCCGCCGCCGCTGCGTGGTGGCGGTGGAGGAGGCGGAGGTGGTGGTGGAGCCGCGGCGCTGCATGTCGCCGTTGTTGCGGGCACCGGCGCTCCAGCCTGCATTGCGATGAACGGTTTGAACAGGCAATCCGTGCCTCCAACGTCACCCTGGGTACCCGTGGCATCTTCGAATCTCACCCAGTTGCCGCCGCTCCAATCGACCGCGGTCGCGGGATTCGAATCCAACGACGTCTGGGCGATGTCCTGCACGGTCAATGCCAGCACGGCCGGTGTGGAAGCGGCGACATTGATCGTCGCGGGCAAGGTGAAATCCACGGCGAATGCGTCGTCGGCGTAGCGCAGATAGCCGTTAGGGGCGCCGCCCGGTCCGTTCAGCCACAGTGCACTGGCGACCAGCGGAACCTTCTGATTGGTGAGCGAAGGGATTTCCAACGTGACGGTTCCGACGGCCGCTGTCGTGGACTGCCCGCGGTATGCGACGACGGCGCCGCCCGTGTCGCGGATCCGCATCGGCTTGTTGAACGCGATCCACAACCGGTAATCGCGGCCCGGGACAAGCGCGCTGTTCGCGCTGACGTTGAGCGCACGCGTTGTGGTGGAGTTGGCCTGCCAGCGCGCGTCGTAAACGACGGTGCCGCTCTGGATGTCGCGGATCTGCGCGGCGATGGCAGCCGGCGGCCCGCCCTGGCGATAGAAACCGAGCAGGTACTGGCGGGCAACATCGGCGCGCATGCGCGTGACCTCGCGCGCCGGCAGGATGAAGCCGCTGTGCCCGTGGCTCGCCAGGCCACCGTAGTCCTGTCCACCATTGATCGGCTCGACTTCCATGGTCCAGGCAGGAATCTGGAACGTGAACGCAAAGTAATCCGCCGTGCTGCCGATGCCGGGCGATCCGATGGGATCGGGTGTGTAAGTCTGGCCGCGCTCGGAGGCGGCACGCATGCGCGCGGCCAGCGCCGACGTGATTGCATCGCGACGCTCCTGGCCCGTCGTCGGTGCGAAATACACCTGGCCGAAGGAATGGGTATCGCTGTAGAAGCGGAGCCTTGAGGCGGGACCGAGCGTTGCCGCTGCCTGCAATGCCAGGATTTCCGGTTCGGTACCAGGCGCCGCGCCGCGATAGATCAGGCTGGTCACGCTGGCGCTGCTGCGGCCGAGCTGCCCGAATCCCGCCGCCGAATTCCGGTTCAGGTCGACGCCCCAGAAGTTGTCGCCGACCGTGGCGATATCCGCATCGATCGTCGCCTGGGTATCGGGATTGCGCAGGTTCTTGCGCCGCATGCGGCCCTCGCGGGGTTGCTCGCGGTCGGCTGTCGTGCTGTCAGGGTAGAGCTGGGTCTGCAGAAAGCCATCCACGTTGCTGACTGGCACCAGGACCGTCGTCAGGTTCTCGATCAGGTACTGCCCGAAGCCGCCGTCGTTCCTGCCGTCGACGAGCGCTTCGAACAGGCCGGTAACGGCCTCCGGCGTCTGCCACTCCCGCGCATGGAGGCCGCCATTGACTATGACGGCCGCCTCGGCGAATCCCTCGCTCGTCGTGCTGTCAGGATCGCCGAGCACATAGGCCCAGATGTCGCGGCCCCCGACCGTCTGGCCGACCACCTGTCCCGTCACCTCATCGTGCAGCGTCAACAATGACTGGTGGCGCGCAAAGAGCGACGCATAGTCGCGAAAGCCATCGACCGGCGTCAGCGAGGCAACCGGAACCGGCACCGGATAGCCGAGTGCGATGTTGTTGCCGGAATTGTCGCTTTCGGTATAGCGAAGCATCACGTCACCGCAGCCGGCTTCGAACGGATTCGTGATCTCGTCGTTGGCGTCGAAGATACAGGCAGTCCAGCCTGGTCTTGCGCCGGCCAGCAGCAACAGGGCGGCGGCGCGGATCAGTGCGCGAGCCATTCCCGCACCTCTTTCCGCAGCTGGAGAGAACCCGCCCCGGTTCCTGCAAAGCGCTGCAGCTCGCCGCGCGCGGCCGCGGTGCCGTCGAGCTTGAGTGCAAGCACCAGCATGCGTCGGGACGACTCCGCCTTGGTCAACCGCAAGCGTTGGCCGAGTTCGGACGCGATCGCCGGGTCCTTCAGCGATGCCAGTGCCGCAGCCGCGGACGGGCCGGCCAACGGATCCTGAATCGCCTCATAAAGATGGTCGCGTGCCGCGCCGTCCTGTGCTGCAAGCCGGCCGATCTCGAGCAATGCAGCGGATGCGATTTCAGGGCGATGACTTGCCGCAACCAGTGTCTTGAGCGCGGAACCTGGATCGAAAACCCGCGCGGCGACGGCCACCGCGACGAGCGCGATCGCCGGATCGGCATAGCCGATCACCAGATCCAGCAGCTCGCGGTCCGCCGTCCTTTCGGCGATGACCAGCGCCAGTTCGTCGACGCGATCGCCGCGCGTGATGGCCGCGACCACTGCGGGTCGCTGGGACGCAAGTGCCCGGATGAGCACGGTGGCGTAGGCATCGGCGATTCCGGCTCTGGTGGGATCACGTTCCGCGAGCCCGGACTGGAGTGCAAAGCGGCCCACGGCCGAGGTCCGCCCGGCGAGGAGTGCGGCACGGGTCTCTTCGCGTGCCGCGGCGCGCTGCCAGCAGTTCAGGACGAAGCGTGCGGTAGCGCCAATATCGAACAGCGGCACCGCGAATCCGCCGTGGTCTGGATCGGCCGGCACGAAGATCGCCGGCCCGCGCGCCTTCAACGTTTCGACCACGCTCCGCGCCTTGGGCGTCGGCGCGAGCGGCGCCAGCTCCTGCAGCCCGCGATCGAGCAGCCACTCGCGGGCCACCGGATCCATTCGCCGATCCGAGGCGAGGGATTGCAACTCCGCTGCCAGGGCATCAACGGCACCGTTGCGCGCGAACGCGGCCAATTGCGCCCCGGCGGCCACGGTGCCCGGATCGGCAACGGCCCTGCGAGCCGCCGCCCGATCGATGACCTGCGCGGCGATCGCCGGTGTCATGGCGAGCGATAACGCAATCATCATTGCCGCGGCGGTCCACGCGCGGCGTTTCTGGCGGTCGCGCTGGCGACTCATGGTGGCGGGGCCTGCGGCATTGGAAATCATTACCACAACGATCCGGAACTGTCCCCTCCGGTACAATCGCGCGCGATGCCTCTTTCTGTCGTTATCCTGGCCGCTGGCCAGGGCAAGCGCATGGCAAGCGACTTGCCGAAGGTGTTGCAGCCGCTCGCCGGCCGGCCGCTGCTTGCGCACGTGATCGATGCCGCACGCTCACTTCGACCGGCCGCCATCCATGTGGTTCATGGCCACGGCAGCGAACGGGTCCTGGAGGCGTTTCCGGACCAGGATATTCGCTGGACGCTGCAGGCGGAGCAGCAGGGCACCGGTCACGCGGTGCTGCAGGCTCTGCCGGCGATACCGGATGACCACACCGTGCTGGTGCTGTACGGCGATGTGCCGCTGGTGCGGAGCGCCACGCTGGCAGATCTTGCGGGCCGCGCCGGCTCGTCTGCGCTCGCCTTGCTGACCGCCGTGCTGCCGGATCCATCGGGCTACGGCCGCGTCATCCGGGACACGACCGGCCGCGTGGCGCGCATCGTCGAGCACAAGGACGCGAATCACAAGGAGCTGGCTGTCGCCGAGATCAATACCGGGCTCCTCGCCGCGCCGGCCGGGCCTCTGCGCGGCTGGCTCGCGGCGCTCAAGCGCGACAACGCCCAGGGCGAGTACTATCTTCCGGATTGCATCGTAGCCGCGGTGCGGGACGGGTTCCCGGTCGAAGCCGTCGTCGCGGCGTTGGCCACGGAGGTGCTGGGCGTGAACGACAAGCTGCAGCTGGCGGAAGTCGAGGCCACGCTTCGCCGCGAGCGCGCCACCTATCTGATGCGCGCGGGCGTGACCATCGTGGACCCCGCACGGATCGACATCCGCGGCGATGTCCAGTGCGGCCGCGATGTCGTGCTCGACGTCAACGTGATCCTCGAGGGCAAGGTGCGGATCGGTGACCGGGTCCATATCGGTCCCGGAAGCCTGCTGCGCGACTGCGATATCGGGGCCGATACGGAAGTACGCGCCAACTGCGTCATCGAGGGCGCGGTAACGGGAACACGATGCATCATCGGCCCATTCGCGCGGCTGCGGCCCGGCACGCGCCTCGCCGACGGGGTGCATGTCGGCAACTTCGTCGAGGTCAAGAACAGCGAGCTCGGGGCGGGCAGCAAGGCGAATCACCTGAGCTACATCGGCGATGCGACGATTGGCGCCGATGTCAATGTCGGCGCGGTCACCGTGACCTGCAATTACGACGGCGTCGACAAGCACCGCACGATGATCGGTGACGGTGCCTTCATCGGCTCGGGCACCATGCTCGTGGCGCCGGTCACGGTCGGCAGGGACGCGACGATCGGCGCCGGATCCACGATCACGAAGCCGGCGCCTGCCGGAAAGTTGACTCTGGAGCGGAGCCGGCAGCAGACTGTGGATAACTGGAAGCGCCCGGAAAGGAAACCGCGCTAGCCGCTGTCGAATGGAATACGAAGGGGATCGATCGTTGATGCAGTTTGAAGCCACGCTGGAGTTGCGTGATGGATATCTCCACGCACAGCTGGTGCCGGATTTCGAAATCACGCCGGAACGCATGACGCGACTCTGGTCGGATATCGCGGCAGCGTGCAGGCGCTTCGGCATCCGCAGGGTGCTGACCGAGGGCCAGGTCGCCGCGCGCCGGATGACCACGATGGATTCCTCTGACAATGCCGCCACCGCGGCCCGCCTGGTGCCGGGACTCGCGATGGCCTGCGTCGTGAGCGGCCACGTGCCGGATCAGCAGACCGAGTTCTTCAAGTCCGCCAGCGCGAATCTTGGCGTGCGGGTGGATTTTTTCAGCAGCCGTGCCGAGGCATTGCGCTGGCTGGGCGTCGAGTCGGCCGGCACCTAGCCCCGTTCCAGCCGCGGCATTCCGTGAAATGGCGACCCGCTACGGTCGGGCGCCTTTGGCATAGAATGCCCGGACATGTGCGGAATCGTCGGAGCAGTCGCCGGGCGTGACGTCGTCCCGATCCTGATCGAGGGCCTCAGGCGCCTCGAATACCGCGGTTACGACTCGGCCGGCGTCGCCGTGCTGAACGGCGGCTCCCGGGTCGCGCGGCTGCGCGCGGTCGGCAAGGTCGCGAAACTGTCCGAGGCGCTCCACGCCACGCCGACGTCCGGCCACCTGGGCATCGCCCACACCCGTTGGGCCACGCACGGCGTGCCGAACGAACGCAATGCCCACCCGCACGTGTCGCGCGACGGCGTCGCGATCGTCCACAACGGGATCATCGAGAACCACGAGGAATTGCGCGAGGATCTGGTGCGGCTCGGCTACGAGTTTTCATCCGAGACCGACACCGAGGTCATCGCGCATCGCATCCATCATCACCTGTCCGGTGGCAACGACCTGTTCGCGGCGGTGCAGAGGACGGTCGCGGAACTGCGCGGAGCCTATTCGCTTGCCGTGATGTGGGGCAAGGACCCGGATTGCATCGTATTGGCGCGCGCCGGCTGCCCCGCGATCATCGGCATCGGCAAGGACGAGAACTTCATCGCGTCGGACGTCGCGGCATTGCTGCCGGTCACGCGGCGGTTCCGGATCCTCGAGGAGGGCGATATCGCCTGCATCCGCAGGCGCAGCATCCGCATCGTGGACGCCTCCGGCCGCGACGTTGAGCGGCCCGTGTACGAGTCGGAACTGTCGGCCGATGCCGCCGACCGCGGCAACTACGCGCATTACATGCTGAAGGAAATCCACGAGCAGCCGCGCGCCGTGGCGCAGACGCTGGCGGAGCGGGTTGCCGGGGGGAAATTGCTGTCGCAGGCCTTCGGGCCGGCCGCGATCGAGGTGCTGAAGCGCACCGCCTCGGTCCATGTCGTGGCCTGCGGCACGAGCTACCACGCCGGCATCGTGGCCGGCTATTTCATCGAACAGCTGTGCCGGGTGCCGTGCCGCGTCGAAATTGCCAGCGAGTTCCGCTATCGCGAGCCGGTGGTGCCGCACGATTCGCTGTTCGTCTCGATTTCGCAGTCCGGCGAGACGGCCGACACGCTGGCGGCACTCCGGCTCGCGCGCAAGGCCGGGTTCCTGTCCACGCTTGCGATCTGCAATTCGCCGGAAAGCTCGCTGGTGCGCGAGTCGGAACTCGTGCTGCTGACGCGGGCGGGACCCGAGATCGGTGTGGCCTCGACCAAGGCTTTCACGACGCAGCTCGCGGCGCTTGGCCTGCTGGTCATTGCCATTGCCAAGCATCACGGCGTTCCGCCGGAACGCGAGAAACTGCTGGTGCAGCGCCTGCTCGAACTGCCGGTCATGATCGAACAGACCCTCGCGCTCGAACCCGTCATCAGGGAGCTGGCGAAGAAAATCGCCGGCAAGCAGCATGCCTTGTTCCTGGGCCGCGGCGCGATGTTCCCGATCGCGATGGAAGGCGCGCTGAAGCTCAAGGAGATTTCCTACATCCACGCCGAGGCCTATGCGGCGGGCGAACTGAAGCACGGGCCGCTCGCACTGGTGGATGCCGACATGCCGGTCATCGCGGTCGCGCCGAACAACGACTTGCTCGAGAAGGTCAAGTCGAACCTGCAGGAGGTGCGCGCGCGCGGCGGCATGCTCTATGTGTTTGCCGATCCGGAATCCGGCATCGAGCCCTCGGACGGCGTGCAGGTGATCACGATGCCGCGACACGTCAGCTACTTGCAGGCGCCGGCCGTCTATGCGGTTCCGCTGCAGTTGCTTGCCTATCATGCGGCCTTGCTGAAGGGGACTGACATCGACCAGCCGCGCAACCTCGCCAAGAGCGTCACGGTCGAATAGCCGCCGGTGAAGTTCGACGCCGGTTTCTACCAGCGCTACTACCGCGACCCGGACACGCGCGTGGCCTCGCGCGCCGATGCGCTGCGGCTCGGGCGCTTCATCTGCGCCTATACGGCTTATCTTGGATTCATGGTCCGGCGCGTGCTGGACGCGGGTTGCGGGCTCGGGCAGATGAAACCGGCGGTACGGGAGTTCTTCCCGCGCGCCCGCTACGTGGGGCTCGAGGCCAGCGAGTACCTGTGCCGGCGGCATGGCTGGGTCCGGGGCAGCGTCGCCGACTACAGGCCCCGCGCCGCGTTTGACCTCGTCATCTGCCATGACGTGCTGCAATACCTGCCGGACCGGGAGGCCACGCGCGCGCTGCGGAACCTCGGCCAGTTGAGCCGCGGCGCCCTGTATTTCAGCGTGCTGACGGCCGAGGACTGGCGGCGCAACGCGGACCGCGCGCTGACGGATTCCGGCGTGCGATTGCGGCCCGCGGCCTGGTACCGCAGCCGCCTGGCGCGCTATTTCCGCCCCCTGGGTGGGGGGCTGATGGCCCGGCGCGGATATTCGCCGTTGTTGTGGGAGCTGGAAAGGCCGTGGCGGCGGCAGGCCCCGCGCCGTGGCGAATTGATCTAGAATCACCCGCTGCAACGACAGTCCCGCCGCGGACTTCAACCTCTGGGGAGTGATCGACGATGTTGTTCCTGAAGCATTCGAGCCTCGATGCCATCGGTATTGCCGCAGTCGCGGCCATCGCGCTTGCCGCCTGCAGCGGGGGCAGCGCCAATGACGAGTTGCCGCTGATCCGCGCGACGCTGACACTGAAGACAGTGTCGCAGGGCGGAGTCTGCGAAAGCGTGCGTATCCGCCTGACGCCGAAGGAACTCAAGGGCGTGTCGAACAAGTACGCCAACAACCGGATGATGGTCACGGAAGTCAAGATGGCCGGCCCGACCGACGAGAATGGCGCGCCGATGTGCAATGGCACGGGCGAGAGCCTGCCCATGGCCACCGGGGTCTGGGAATTCAGCGCGCCGCTTGCCTCCGGCACGACGACCTGCCAGCGCGACATCGAGGCGGACGGCGACCTGTCGATCGTGATGATCGACGGCGTGGAAGGCTGCGGCGGCCCGAAAAGCGCGCAGCCCGACGCGACGATGCCGGCGGAAGACGGGGTGCCCGCGGAGGGTGAAGCACCCGCCGCGCCGGCGGACACCGCGGCGCCCGCTACAGGCTGAAGCGCCACAGCTGGAAAGATACAGGGCCGGCACGGGTGACCGTGCCGGCTTTTTTGGCCCTTGGCCGATCCCGCACCCCGCTACCTGAAACTCCTGTTCGGCCTCGGCGGCCGCATCGCGCCGCGGCTTGCCGCGCATGCAGCGGCAGAACTGGTGTCCCGCCCGCGCGGCCGCAATCCGACCCAGCCCTGGGAACTGGCGCCCGGACCTGCACCGCGCGAAATCGAATTGCGGCCGGGGCTGTTCGCGCGAGCCTGGGGCGAGGAGGGGCCGCTGGTGCTCGGCCTGCACGGCTGGCGCGGCCGGCCGACGCAGTTTCGCCTGCTCGCCGAAGCACTCCTCGCGCGCGGTCTGCGCACGATCGCAATCGATGCGCCGGGGCATGGCCGCACGACCGGCGCCCGCGCGACGCCGCGCATCTTGGGCGATCTCCTCATCGAGGCCGTGCGCATCGCGGGACCGGCTCACGCGGTCGTCGGCCATTCCTTCGGCGGCGCGGCGATCGGTGCCGCGCTCGCCATGGGCTTTTCGCCGTCGCGTATCGTGATCGTGTCGAGCCCCACGCGCGTCAGCCGCATGCCCTTCGCCTACGCGAAAGAATTTGGACTGCCGGCGCGCGCGCTGGTCCATTTCGGCCATTTGCTCGACGAGCATGCCGGGCGCCCGATCGCCGAACTCGACCTGGTATCAAGTGGCCCGCGCTGCGGCATCCCGGCGCTGCTCGTCCACGACCGCGGTGACGCAGTGATCCCCTATGCTGAAGCCGAGGCCCTGGCGGCCGCCTGGCCGGCGCTGCGGGTGATGACGACAGAGGACCTCGGGCATCGCGACATCCTTGGCGATGCCGCGGTCGCGCAGGCGATCGTGGAATTCATCGTGGAGAAAACCCGGTGAAGACGCGCCTCGGCAAGTTGCTGCCGGCACTCGCCTCATTCGCAATCATCGTGATCGCGGCGATCGTGCTGTGGCGCAAGCTGGCCGCGGTGAATGCCACCGAGGTCTTGGCTGGCTTCGCCGCGACTCCCGGCAGCGCCCTGGTGCTGGCCGGTCTGTTTACCGCGGGCATGCTGACGTCGATTGCCATCTATGAAGTGCAGATGCTGCGTTACCTGCGACCGCACACTGGCTGGCCGCGCCCGTTCCTGACCGCGCTGATCGCCTATCCTGTTGGCCACGCCGTCGGTCTCGGCGCTTTTTCGGGCGGCGCGATCCGCTACCGCATCTACACCGCGGCGGGCTTCAGCGCCGCCGACATCGGCAAGCTGATCGTGCTGTCGGTGATGCCCTATTCGTCGGGGCTCGGATTGCTGGCCGCGGTGTTCATATTCGTGGAGACAACGGAGACTGCCGCGGCGCTGCACCTGAGCGAATCGATCGTCACGCTAATCGGCGCGGCACTGCTCGCCATGCACGTC
>JAHFSF010000087.1:0-9157 GCA_023265875.1 Gammaproteobacteria bacterium
CTTCGCACACGATCCAGCGCCGATGACGGCACGTTGATCGTCTGTTCGACGGATTCCACAGCCGGGTCCATCACCCAGACGTCGGCGTCCGGATTTTCCGAGATCAGGGAAAAACCGAGGGTCATGAAGCCGCAGAAGAACGAAGCCGCGAATGTGATCAGGAACGAGGTAAACGCCACGCCGAACAGCAGGCCGGCGTACTTACCGCGGTCTCCGGTCAACATTTTCAGCGCAATACGCAGCATCCGGGACCCATCATTCACTTCTCAGGTTTGGCAGCACGAATGTAGACGTCGAGGTGCTGGCCAACGTAGACCGGCAACGCCGAACGGTCAAAGCTGTAGATGACCTGCAGCACGCGGGTATCCACGCGCTCCGTGACGTCGCCGGTCAGCGATTTCTTTGGCATCACATACGGTTCAATGCTCTCGAAACGGAGTGGCGTCTTCGCCTCCGGGCTGCCACGCACGACCCCGATGGCCTGCGCAGCGGGTTCGACGCGCAGCGCGTCGTGCTCATCGATGTCAACGCGCACACGCAGGCGCACGTCGTCGCCAATCACCATCAGTGGCGTCTGCACCGCGCCACTCTCGGCGAATTCGCCGGGCCGGGTGTTGATCTGCAGGACCCGGCCGGCCACCGACGCCCGCACAATGCGGCGCCCGATCTCGATGTTGATCCGCGTAATTTCTGCCTTCGCGACAACCAGCGCTGCTTCGTCGATCTGGACTTCGAACCGGCGGTCCTGGATCTGCTGCTCGCTCAGGACACCCTGCCCGCGCAGCTTGTCGGCCAGCCCCAACTCATAGCGGGCCCTGGCCAGCCGCGCATTGGCCTCCTGCGCCCGAGCCGTCGCAAGCGGCAGTTGCGCGCGCAGATCGCCGGTGTCGATACGGAACAGCCGGTCGCCCGCAGCCACGACGTCACCCCACTTGACGAACACTTCAGCGACGATTCCGGACACGGGCGTGCCCACGGCAATATTCCCGGTGCCGGCCTCCACGATGCCGGTGCCGGCGATGTAGGACTCGAACGGCACGACGGTTTCGGCCGATTGTCCGCTGCCCTGATCTTCCGTCACCGGTGTTGCGGGCGACGGCGCACCGTGTTCGCCACGCATGACGACAATCACAGCGACGCCGGCACCGAGCAAGGCGGCAATGGGGAGAATGAACTGTCGTGCCTTCATCCGCCGTTTCCCGTCATTCCGTTCCTGTCGACCACTTCGAGGATCCGGCCATCCTCCATGCGCGCGATGCGATCGGCGAAAGCGAAGATGCGGGTGTCGTGAGTCGCCACGACCAGTGCCCGGCCAGCCGGTCTGGTTGCCCGCCTGAGCAGTTCGAACATCTCGAGTCCGGTCTCATGATCGAGGTTGCTGGTCGGTTCGTCGCAGAGGATCAGCGGCGGTTCACGGGCCAGGGCCCTGGCTATCGCAACCCGCTGCTGCTGGCCACCGCTCAGTTGCGCCGGCAGGGAGTCACGGCGCCCACTGAGACCGACATCGTCGAGGAGTTCATCGGCGCGCAACTCGGCACGACGGCGACGCTCGCCTGCGATCAGCAATGGTACCGCCACGTTGTCGGCGGCCGTCAGCGTCTGCAACAGGTTGAAGCTCTGGAATACAAAGCCGAGCGACGAACTCCGGAATTCGGCACGCTCCGTCGCGTTCATGTCACGCGGGTCGCGACCCATGACCTCGCAATCGCCTGCGTCGCGATCCAGCATGGCCCCGATAATGGACAGCAGCGTCGTCTTGCCGCAACCCGACGGGCCGACCAGGAGCAGCAATTCACCCGCAAGTACCTCGAGGTCCGCACCGCGCAGCGCCAGGACCGCGGCATCCCCGGAGCCAAAGCGCTTCGTGACGCCGTGGCAATGAATCAGGGGAGCGTGGTTGTTCATCCCTCAGATCTTCGGCACCCTAGGAACTCGCCGTAAAGTCGATCTCGAAGTTCACCTTGCCCATGCTGCCATCACTGTTGTTGTAGCCGGTGATGCCGGTGCAGGAAAAGTGGCCGACGACCGCAGCGGCCGTCACGTCGATTTTGGGCGAGCATTCGGCGCTGCCGCCGGTCGCCGTGTACGGGCCCTGGCCGATGGTCGCTCCGACCTCTCCTTCGCCGATGGTGATCGTGGCATTGGGTGTTTGCGCGCCCGAGTCGCCGAACTGGATCCACGTGTAGCCGCCGTCGGACAGGCTCGCGGGCTTGTTCAGCTCCGGGCTGGCGTTGATCGTAAAGAAACCGCTCGCCGCGATGCTGATGGTGCCGCTCGTGTATGTGCGGGCACTGATGACTGGCGTGTCCCCGCTGCCGACCTGGCCATTCGCCCCCTGCGAGGCTGCGGTTTCATCGGCCGACCTTGCGTTGGCGGTGTCGTCCGCGGCCGGCGAACACGCAGCCAGGGCCATTCCGGCAGCGAGCAGGAATGCCGAAAAGAGTGGCGGCCGAAGCATGGATACCTCCCTATCAGGCGACCTGAAATGCCCGAAGTGGGATCGTATCGTATCAGCCGCCGATCGTGCCGGCCGCAGTTCCCGGGACCAGCTACCGCGCCGTCCTGAAACATCCTTCCGTGATGGTCTGGTTGCCGCCTTCCGCCACCGCCAGCACTTCAAAGATGTAGTCGGCGCCGGGTTCGAGCAGCCCTGCTGGAACCGTCAACTCGCGGATATCCGCCGGAAACTTGACGTCGAAATTGACGTCGATTTCATTCTCGACAATCAGTTCGTAACCGACGATCTTGAGTGGCAAGCCCTTGTAAGAGGTCGCGACGGGTTCCCACGCAATCACGACCGGAAGCGGGACGTGCCTGGCGCAATCCGCGCCACCGACCGGCACTGGAGTGATCAGTATGGGACCCGCCGGAATGTCATGCGAGAATTCCGCGCTGCCCAGCAGCAGGTTGCCGGCGTTGTCGCGCGCGCGGAACTTGTAGGTTCCCTCCGGAAATCTCCTGAGGAATCGATTGATGGGCAGAACGTCGGTCGGCGGTTCCACGCTCTCGAGGAATAACTCCGTGCCTCCACCCTGCTTCGTCAGGATCCCCGCGCTGTCCGCGCTGAAGATCTCCGCGCCACTGGGATCGAAGATCTCCACCGTCCGCCAGCCATCGCTGTCGACAAAGAACTGAACGCCGATGTCCTCGGCCGAGGCGTTGTATTCGATGATCATCGTTGACGCCTCGAGCGGGATCGTCGCCGCGCTTGCCGCAGTTACCGGCGCACTGGAAGCGGCCGCACACCCGACGGCAGCCATCACGGCCCTGCAAATGGTCCCCAAGTGTTTGTTCATTGCCTTTGCTCCGTTCTCGCCTGGATATGGTCGTCGAAGTAACCTTCCTGCCCTGGATTAGACGCTATCTACGCCAGAATCCTTCGAAGGCTATGCCGATCCAGGAACGCAAATCGCAGGAGAGGACATAATGAGGACAATTCTCGCAGCCATGCTGCCGGCATTGCCAAGTTTGGCGAAAAGTACGGCTGCAAGGCAGAGATTCTGATATCCGTCCAGAATCCGAATCTGGTGTCCTTGTACTGGGTTGGTCGTACTAAGGATGCGGCGACATGAGGCTACGCGACATACGTGTTCCCACCAATGCAGGAGCGCGCGCCACGCTGATATCATCGTCCGCGGAACAATCCATGACCACGAAACCCCGACAGCCACTTTCACTGCCGTTGCCCGCGTGGTTCCCGCGCGGCACAGCGCTGCTGCACGACCCGACGCTCAACAAGGGCACGGCCTTCACGGATCCGGAGCGGGACGCGCTCGGCCTGCGCGGATTGCTGCCGCCGCATGTCGCAAGGCAGGAAGACCAGGTCGGCCGGGTGCTGGAGAACTTCCGGCGCCTGGACTCGGACCTGTCGCGCTACATCCTGCTCGAATCCCTGCACGACCGGAACGAGGCATTGTTCTTCAGGGTCATCATCGAGAACCCTGACGAGATGATGCCGATCATCTACACGCCGACGGTAGGCCAGGCCTGCCAGCAATTCGGCCATATCTACCGCCGCGCACGTGGCTTGTTCATCTCGGCCGCCGATCGCGGCCGCATGGTCGAGATCATGCGCAACTGGCCCCATCGCGAGGCGCGCATGATCGTGGTGACCGACGGCGAGCGCATCCTTGGGCTCGGCGACCTCGGCGCGAACGGCATCGGGATCCCGATTGGCAAGCTGGCCCTTTACACCGCCTGCGCGGGGCTGCACCCGCGCCATTGCCTGCCGGTCGTGCTGGACGCGGGCACCAATAACGAATCCCTGCTCGCGGACTCGCTGTACATCGGCCTGCGCCAGCGGCGATTGACCGGCGCGGCACTCGACGAGCTGGTCGACGAGTTCGTGGACGCGGCGCAGCAATCTTTCCCCGGGATCGTTATCCAGTTCGAGGATTTCGCCAATCACAACGCATTCCGCCTGCTCAGGAAATACCGGGACAAGGTCTGCTGCTTCAATGACGACATCCAGGGCACCGCTGCGGTCACGGTCGCCGGCATCTTCTCGGCCTTGCGCGTCACCGGCAGGCGCATGGCGGAGCAGACCTTCCTTTGCCTCGGCGCGGGCGAAGCAGCCACCGGCATCTCGGACCTGCTGGTGGCTGCGATGGTGGGCGATGGCCTGGACCAAGCCGCTGCACGCCGGCGCTGCTGGATGGTGGACTCGAAAGGACTGGTCGTCGCTGAACGCAAGGAGCTTGCGGAACACAAGCGTCCCTATGCCCATCCGCATGCACCGGTCGGGAGTTTCCCCGACGCGGTCAACGTGCTCAGGCCGACCGCGATCATCGGCGTCGGCGCGACGCCCCAGACCTTTACACAGCAGGTCATCGAAGCGATGGCGCGGATCAACGACCGGCCGATCATCTTTGCGCTGTCGAACCCGACCTCGAAGTCGGAATGCACGGCCGAGCAGGCCTACGCCTGGTCCGCAGGCCGCGCCCTGTTTGCCTCGGGCAGCCCGTACGATCCCGTCGAACTCAACGGCAGACGCCACGTACCGCGACAGGGCAACAACTCCTACATCTTTCCGGGCGTCGGCCTCGGTGTCGTGACGGTACGGTCAACGCGGGTCACGGACCCGATGTTCATGGCTGCGGCCAGGACACTGGCCGAGTCGGTCACTGCGGACGACCTTGCCCAAGGCAGCCTCTACCCCGCCCTGTCGCGGGTCCGCGAGGTGTCGGCGAGAATCGCCGCGGCCGTCGGCGCGGTGGCCATTCGCGAGGGCCTCGCCGAAATCGATCCGCCCGCTGACCTGCACGAGCTGATGCTGCAGCAGATGTATGACGGCCGCTATGCCAGCTTTGCAGGTGGAGCCGACTGAAACAGAAACCCCGGCGCGAAGCCGGGGTCGTGAAGTTCACTGTTACTTGTTCTTCTATTTCGCGCCGACCTCGAGTTCGTAGGTCACGTCCAATGCGAAGCCGCCGCCATTCGACGCCTCAATGCGAATCGTGTGGTGCCCCGGTGTCAGCCGATTCACAAGCACCCAGTAACCGTCCGCAACCGCTGGATCGCGCGGCCCCGTCGTGGCTCCAAATACCAGGTTGGCCATCGAGCCGGGCAGGACCTCGAAGCGGAAACCCCCTGGTGGCGACTGCGCACGGTAACCAAACGGATCGGCAAGCGGTGCACCGTCGACCGTCAAACTGACCGTTACCGTCGGGTCAGTAACTTGGGCATTCGCTATTGCCCGGACTGCGGCAGCCGTAGGCCCGTCCTCAGGCGTCCACCACAGGGAGTTGTACAGAGGGATGAAGAGCGCCTTGCCGGCCGGAATTCTGCAATAACGCGTGGTCGGATTGGGCTCACCCAGGAAACCGCCGAAACTGCCCGCGAGGAACCAGATTTTTCCCTGTTGCCGGAGCGCGCAATTTCGGCCATCCGGGTCTGTTATCGGGTTTTCCTCCGGCGGCCCTGCCAGGGCCCAGTTCCACCACTCGCCCGCCAGAACCCTGGAATCCGCAAAACCCGGTTCAGAAGATTCCCCTGCCCAGCTCGTTGCCGGCGCAAGCACGGCCGCACCGACAAGGACGATGCCATAGGTTGCCGATGCCAGCGCACTTGCCAGCAGCGGTCGCCAGGGCGTGAAAGAAAAGTCTTCAGTTGAATCGAACATTCGAACCTCCCTCTTGATGCACTCAAGTCAGGCGGTACGCTGATAGTTCGTCTGCGCCGCAATCATCGGCGACGCTGTCATGCGACTTACAAAATAATCAGTGACTGGATCCCCTCATGCATCTATTTGTCGCCGCTCGCGCCCGCGAGCAGCATGCTTCACTCGTGCCATTTACGCCCTTTGGGTCGCACTGGCAATGTTGTTTCGCTTGATTTCACATAATCAAGCCGGCGCTTTTCACGCTCGCCGGCGAGACCGGCACGCGATGGTGGGTACCAGAAAGAGAAACCCCGGCGCGGGGCCGGGGTTCCAGATTGACAGCTTATTTCACGGGCGCCATCAGGTGCTGAATCGGCGTACCCGCCCACATGACGTAGGGTGACGACGTGTCCGGGTCGGCACTCTTCGGATACTGGTCATAAAACGCGGCATCCGCTCCGACGATCATGATGTGTGGCCCGGTTTTGACCCAGTGGTTCTTCGCAGTCGGCTTTGTGGCATACGGATCGGTGTTGCTGGCGTCCGTACCGCCCGCGAGCATGTACATCAGGCCGACCTTGCCGGCGGGCGGCGTCCCATGGTGCATGAAGGCCTGCATCCACCCATCGGAATTCTTGTCCCAGCACATCGGGTCGGGGCCGGGGGTCTCCGGGCTGTCGGGCATGCAGGTGAAGGCATTCGTGCCCTTGCGCAGCGTGCGCATCTTGCCATCGGCCGTCATAACAACGATGGTTGCGGCCTTGCCGACGGCCGCTGGCGCCGCGGACATGGCGCTCGCAATCAGCTGCTGGTCGGTGGGCGCGGGCTTGGCGGCCGGCTGGTCGGTCGCCTGAGCGATGAGCGCTGTGCTCATGAGTGCGGCACTCGCCACGAGTCCCGCTGTAATGTTTCTGCTGTCCATCGAAATGTTCTCCTCGCAAGACACCTTGCGACGGCTTTGTACACCCAACTGCAGGGGGCACGCAACCTGAACTACTGCCCGAAACTCGCGGCGTAATCCTCGACCGATGTCAGCGGCACCCCATACCGGATCGCATTCTGCCGCGCCTCCGGTATGGAATCTCCGTGCGCACAGCCCAGCATCAGCGCGGCGAAGGTCTTCTGCAGGGGATCGGGCGAGCGATGCTGCGCCTCGAGGGCCGCCATTGGGACGTATTCAAGCGCGAAGCGGCGCCCCAGCACGCGCTCGAAGACGGCGACGACGCCCAGTTGTGAGATGGGCTCGGGGCCGCCGATCTGCACGACGTCGCGAAGCCCGCCCGGGGCGGTCGCCGCCCCGACTGCGAAGGCTGCGACATCCCGGGCGGAGACGTAGCTGATGCCCGCCGCGCCATCACCATAAATGCGTGCCTGTCCCCCGGCGGCATCGAATCCCAGATGGGGTCCGAGCCACACCTCCATGAAGCAAGAAGGCCGCAGCACGACGCTGTCCAAGCGGCTTTCTGCCAGGCGCGCCTCGCAAGCGCGCTTGGCGCGGGTCAGCGGCGAGTCAATCTGGATGTTGCCGGAAAAAGACGTGTACACGAACCGGCGGACGCCGGCGCGTTCGGCCGCTGCGATAAGACCGAGCACCCCGTCGTGGTCGACCCGCTGCAGAGCGTCGCCACCGGCAGCCGGCATCGACGTGGCGGTGCAAATGACGGTCTCGGCGCCCTCACAGGCATCGGCCACGGCCACCGGATCCCCGAGGTCTCCCGCCACGATGGTCGCGCCGGCCTGTACCAGGGGCGCGGCTCCAGGGGGTGTCCCGCACCGCCGCGAACCAGAGCCCTGATGTCGAAGTCACGTTCGCGGAGCTGCCGCGCCACCATTCCGCCGACGAATCCCGTCGCTCCGACAATCAGGTGCATGGGTGCCCCTCAGCTTTTCACGGCGACCACTTCATGCCGAGCTGGTCGAACAGGAACGTGAGGTAATCCGTCAACTGGTCGATCTGCACGCTGAGCGGACTGCCGTGGCCGTGACCGGCGGCGCTGGTCGTGAACAGGTAGATCGGGTGGTCCGAGCCGGTTGCGGCCTGCAGGCGTGCGACCATCTTCCGCGAGTGCATCGGATTGACCCGCCCGTCGTTGGCACCGGTGGGCAGGAACATGGCGGGATAGCCCACGCCATCGCGCACATGGTGGTAAGGCGAATAGGCATACAGCGCGCGGAACTGTGCCTCGTCCTGGACGGTGCCAAACTCGGTGGTGTTGAACTGCCCGTTCGGGTCGAGCTCAACGCGCACCATGTCGAAGATGCCGACCGCCGCGACCACCGCGCGGAACAGCTCCGGCCGCTGCGTAGTCACGGCACCCATCAGCAAGCCGCCGTTCGAACCACCGAGGATCGCCAGTTTCTCCGGCTGCGTATACCGTTCCCGGAGCAGGTACTCCGCCGCCGCGATGAAGTCGTCGAACACGTTCTGCTTGTGCGTCAGCGCCCCCTGCAGGTGCCACTCCTCCCCGTATTCGCCGCCGCCACGGATATTGGCGACGACATAAATGCCACCGGCGTCAAACCACATCCGCCGCGATGACCCGAGGAACCTGGGTGTCTCGCTGACACCGTAGCCGCCATAGCCGTATAGCAGCACCGGGTTGTTGCCGTCGAGGCTGGTCCCTTTCCGGCGGACGATGTTGAGCGGTACACGCGTGCCGTCCTTGGACGTGGCGAAGACACGCACCACTTCCATGTCATCGAACTGGACCGGACTGGTGACCTTCAGCGCCGTCGGGGCACTGCGGCCTTCGGCGAGGCGATAGAACTGCGACGGAGCGAGATAGGTCTCCACGCTGTACAGCAGGTCTGCGCCAACCGGCTCGAGCTCGTCCACGGCTGCGATATCGGGCAGCGGCAATTCGCCCTGCGGCTTGCCGGCCAGGTCGAACACGCGGACTCGCGAGGGCCCGCCCGCCAGGTAGCGCACATACATGCGCCCGCCGCAGAAGACGACGGCATCGTCCGCTCCGAAGGCGGCAGCGATGACATCCTCGCCCTGCGGGACGATCGGCGTCGCGCGCGCAAGCTCGAGCACACCCGGCGCGAGCTTCAGGA
>JAHFSF010000087.1:9167-9720 GCA_023265875.1 Gammaproteobacteria bacterium
CGGCTTGCCGTGCTGCGATACGAGGTACAACGCGCGGTCCGGGCCGAAGCGCGCCAGGTTGACGCCGTCCTCGAAGCGCGTCACCTGCACGAAGCGGCCATCCGCTCCACGCACATAGTGGGCAAACTGGCCACCGTCGCCATTCTGCACCGTCACCAGCAGGGCATCGGCATCACGCGAGTAGTTGAGCGCGATCTCGGCGACCTTGGGCAGGCCGTCGCCAAACACGTGTAAGTCATTCTTCGGGTCGTCGCCGAGCCGGTGAAACCACACCTGCTGGAAGAAGTGCTGCTCCTGCGCAGGACGGTCCGCGCCGGGATAGCGCGTGTACCACAGGCCCTTGGAATCCGGCGCCCAGGCCACGTCGCCGCCCGCGGTCGGGTACTGCACGTTCGGGATGATGTCTCCGAGCTGCACGCCGGTATCCACGTCGAATACGTGCAGGCTGCCGTCCTCGCTGCCGCCCTTCGACAGCGACACCGCGACCCGCTTGCCGTCCGGTGAAGGCACATACCAGTCGAAAGATGTGGCGCCGCTGGGATCGAGCTTGTTG
>JAHFSF010000088.1 GCA_023265875.1 Gammaproteobacteria bacterium
TGGTGCGGAACGTGGATGCCGCGCAATTTCCCGGGCATCACCTGCAGGTCCGCCACCGGCTCGCCGCCGCTGTCGCGTGACTCCAGCAACCGGATATCCGCGCCCATCAGGCGCAGGATGTCGAGCAGCCCGGTTCGCGTCGGATTGACGCCCACGTCGCGGATCAGCAGCGGCGCATTGCCCGCAACAACGCCTGCCACGATGAAGAATGCGGCCGAGGAAAAATCGCCTGGAATGCGGATGCGGCAGCCGCGGAGTGTCGTGGGACCCACGATCGAGATCGTTGCGCCATCGCGCAACACGGGCACGCCGAAGGCCGCCAGCATGCGTTCGGTGTGATCGCGGGTCGGGACCGGTTCGCTGACCGTGGTTCGTCCCCGCGCGTAAAGGCCGGCGAGCAGAATTGCGGATTTCACCTGGGCGCTCGGCACGTCGATTTCGTGTGCAACGCCCTGCAGTAGCCGCCGGCCCGTGACTTCGATGGGCGGCTGGCCATCGTGCGTGCGGATTCTCGCGCCCATGCGTCGCAGCGGAGCCCCGATGCGGTCCATCGGGCGGCGCATCAGCGAATCATCGCCGGCCAGCACCGAGTCGAATTCCTGCCCGCACAGCAGGCCAGCCAGCAGCCGCATGGCCGTGCCTGAATTCCCGAGATCGAGCGCTGTCGCCGGGGCTCGCAGCCCGTGCAGGCCAACGCCGTGGATGATCAACCGCTGTGGCGCGGGGTGCTCGACGCGCACACCCATCGCGGTGAACGCCGCGAGCGTTGCCAGGCAGTCCTCGCCATCGAGAAAGCCGTCGATTTCAGTGATGCCCTCCGCGATCGCACCCAGCATCACCGCGCGATGGGAGATCGACTTGTCGCCGGGAACTCGGATCTCGCCGGAAACCCTTCCGCCCGGGCTGGCGACGAAGTTCTGCGAACTGTTCACGCCCCTTCCGCAAGCGCCGCGCGCATCGCTTCGATGACACGTTCGTTTTGCGCCGCCGTGCCGGTCGAGATCCGCAGGTGATCGGGCAGTCCGTAGTTGGCCACGGGCCGGACGATGACGCCGCGACGTTGCAGCGCTTCGTTGACAGGTGCCGCCGGCCGGCCGAGGTCGCAGAGCACGAAATTCGCGGCCGACGGCAGCACCTTGATGCCGAGGGCAAGCAAGCCCTCGCGCAGGCGCTGCAGTCCCTGCCGGTTGAGCGCGACGGTCGCGGCGACGTGTTCCCGGTCGTCGAGCGCGGCCGCGGCCGCGGCAAGCCCGACCACAGAGACGTTGAATGGCTGACGCACGCGATTCAGCAGTTCCGCGACGTCCGGGTGCGACAGCGCATAACCAACCCTGAGTCCCGCGAGGCCATAGGCCTTCGAGAAGGTGCGGACGACGACCAGATTCGGATGATCGGCAAGCCAGGCCGTGCCGTCCGGCAAGCCCTCGCCAATCGAGTACTCGTGGTAAGCCTCATCGAGCACGACGATGACATCGGGCGGGATGGCGCGGACCAGTGACCGGAGTTCCGTCCCCGTCAGCCAGGTTCCGGTCGGGTTGTTCGGGTTGGCGAGAAACACCAACCGCGTGCGTGGCCCGATCATTGCAAGGATCGCGGCAGGATCATGGCCGAGCGGCATCGGATGATCCGACGGCCGCGCCGCCGCCACGCGCGCTCGCGCGCCGGACGCCTGGACCGCAATCGGATAGACGGCAAATGCGTATTGCGAATAGACGGCCTCGAATTCCGGCGTCAGGAACGTTTCCGCCAGCAGCACCAGCACATCATTGGACCCGTTGCCGAGCGTCACCTGTCCGATCGCGACGCGGTGCCTGCGCGCAAGCCGCGAACGCAGCACGTGGCCGCTGCCATCGGGATACATGCCGGCACCCGCGGCGGCCGCGACGATGGCTGCGCGCGCATGCGGACCAGGCCCCAGCGGATTCTCGTTGGAGGCGAGCTTGATGCTGCCGGTGATGCCGAGCTCGCGCTCGAGTTCCTCGGGCGGCTTGCCTGGCACGTAAGGCACGAGCCCGCGGATCCCGGGCGCGGCGAGGCTTTCGAAACGATTGCTCATCGTGGTTGCAGAATGCTACACGGCCCGGGCGCTCAGCACGCCCGCGATGAGGCCGATCCGGCCGACCAGGCCGGCAGGCACCTGGCCATCGATGTCGATCAGCGTGTATGCGATCTCTCCCTTCGACTTGTTGAGGAGGTCGGCAATGTTGAGCCCGGCCTGGGCGAGGCTGGTCGAAATCTGGCCCACCATGTTGGGGACGTTGCTGTTCACGATCGCGATGCGCGCCGTCGCCGGAATTCTCGGCAACGACGCTTCCGGGAAATTCACCGAGTGCCGGATATTGCCGTTCTCGAGGAAGTCGCGCAGCGTATCCGCGACCATCACCGCGCAGTTCTCCTCCGCCTCGCTGGTGGACGCGCCGAGGTGCGGCAGGGCGATGACTCGCGCATGATCCTTGAACCGCGGCGTCGGGAAGTCGCAGACATAGGCCGCCAGCCTGCCGGAATCCAGCGCAGCGATCATATCCGCCTCATCGACGATTGCGGCCCGGGCGAAATTCAGCAGGGTGGCCCCCTTGCGCATCAGTCCGATCCGCCGCGCATTGATCATGCCACGCGTCGCATCGGTCATCGGAACATGCAGCGTCACGAAATCGGAGCGGGCGCAGAGGTCTTCCAGGCTCGCGGCCTGCTCGACGCCGGAAGAAAGCTGCCACGCCCGCTGCACGGTGATCTGCGGGTCGTAGCCCAGCACGTGCATGCCAAGCAGGTGTGCGGCATTCGCCACCTCGACGCCGATCGCGCCGAGCCCGATGACGCCGAGCGTGCGTCCCGGCAGTTCGTGGCCGACGAAGCGCTTCTTGCCCTGCTCGACCGCGGCCTCGAGTGCCTCGCCATCCCCTTCCAGCCCGCGCACGAAGTACCACGCCTCGCAAATGTGGCGTGCGGCCAGGAACAGTCCGGCGAGAACCAGTTCCTTCACGGCATTGGCGTTCGCTCCCGGCGCCGTGAACACGGGCACGCCGCGCTGCGACAGCCTTGCGACCGGGATGTTATTGGTGCCGGCGCCGGCGCGGCCCACGGCGCGGACACTCGACGGAATGTCCACCGCATGCATGTCGGCCGAGCGCACCAGGATCGCGTCCGGATCACTGATCGCCGGGCCCACGACATAGCGATCCCGCGGCAGGCGGTCGAGCCCCTTCCGGGAAATCTGGTTCAGCGTGAGGATCCTGAAGCCCATCAGCCGTTCCGGCGCTCGAAGTCGCGCATGAATTCGACGAGTGCCGCGACACCTTCGGCCGGCATCGCGTTGTAGATGCTGGCCCGCATGCCGCCGACCGAGCGGTGCCCGGACAGGTGCGTCAACCCGGCTGCGGACGACTCGGCGAGAAATGCCTTCTCGAGTTCTGGTCTCGCAAGGCTGAACGGCACGTTCATCCATGAGCGGCAGTCGCGCGCGACCGGATTCGAGTAGAAGCGCGAGGCATCGATCGCGGAATACAGGGCTTCTGCCTTGGCGCGATTGCGCCCTGCCATCACCGCCAGTCCGCCCTGGCGCTGCAGCCACTGCAACACGAGCCCGGCGACATACCAGCCGAATGTCGGCGGCGTGTTCAGCATCGAGCCAGCCTCAGCGAATGCCCGATAGTCGAACACGGAAGGCGTGCCCGGCCGGGCCCGGCCGAGCAGGTCCTCGCGCACGATGACGATCGTGACGCCGGACGGCCCGATGTTCTTCTGGGCGCAGGCATAGATCAGGCCAAAACGCGCCACGTCCAGCGGTCGCGACAGGATGGTTGACGACATGTCGGCGACGAGCGGCACGTCACCGGTCGCGGGGACATAGGGAAACTCGACGCCACCGATGGTTTCGTTCGGCGTGTAGTGGACATAGGCAGCATCGGGAGTCAGGTTCAGCGCCGACTGCGCCGGCGCCGTCGAGTAGTTCGTGGCCGCCTCGTCGGCGGCGATATGAACCGTCACGAACCGGCGGGCCTCGCCGATCGCGCGTCCCGACCAGTGGCCGGTGTCGATGTAGTCAGCGCTCGCCCCGGTATGCGCCAGATTCAGCGGCACCGCCGAGAATTGCCCGGTGGCACCACCCTGCATGAACAGCACCCGGTAGCCCGGGGGAATTGCGAGCAATTCCCGCAGGTCGGCCTCGGCACGCTCCGCCACCGCAAGGAAGTCCTTGCCGCGATGGCTGACTTCCATCACGGAAACGCCACCTTGCCATTCGACCAGCTCGTCCCGGACCTGCTCGAGCACAGGCAGTGGCAGCATCGCAGGGCCCGCGGAAAAGTTGAAAACGCGCACCCCGATGTCCCATGAGCCGGCTTCAGCCAGCTCCCTCCCCGCCATTTCCATCGTCGCCGGCGATGCACTCCAGTCCGACAAGCTTCTCGGAATCCTCCAGCCGCATGATCCGGACACCCTGCGTGTTACGACCCAGCACCGGAATGTCGCTGACCGGCACCCGCACCAGAGTGCCACTCGAATTGATCAGCATGATTTCGTCATCGGGCTTGACCTGAAGCGCGCCGATCAGCGCCCCATTGCGCCCTGCCGTCTGCAGAGCGATGACTCCCTGACCCCCGCGGCCGTGCCGCGGAAAATCCTGCATGTCGGTCAACTTGCCGTAGCCGCGCTCGGACACGGTCAGGACCGGCCCTTCGCCCAGCACGATCAATGACGTGACGCGTTGGCCGTCGGTGATCCGCACGCCACGCACACCGGCTGCCTCCCGGCCCATCGGCCGGACTTCCGCCTCGAGGAAGCGGATTGCCTTGCCGTCGGTCGTCGTCAGCAGGATCTCGCGCTGGCCATCGGTCAGGGCGACGTCGACGAGGCAGTCGGATTCCTCGAGTGAAACGGCGATGATTCCATTCGCGCGGGGCCGCGAGAACGCCGACAGCGGCGTTTTCTTGACCGTGCCCAGAGTAGTCGCCATGAACACGAAACGGCTGTCATCGAATTCCCGCACCGCCTGCACCGCCGTGATGCGCTCGCCCTCCCCGAGCTGCAGCAGGTTGACGATCGGCTTGCCACGCGAGCCGCGGCTCGCAAGCGGCAGTTGCCAGACCTTCAGCCAGTAGCATTGGCCGCGATCCGAAAAACACAGCAACGTGTCGTGACTGTGGGCGATGATCAACTTGTCGATGAAATCCTCATCCTTGACCGTGGTCGCCATCTTGCCGCGACCGCCACGGCGCTGTGCCTCGTAGTCCGTCACCGGCTGGGTCTTGGCATACCCGGCGTGTGACAGCGTCACGACCAGGTCCTGTCTCTCGATGAGATCTTCGATGGTCACGTCCGACTGGTCGGAGATGATCTCGGTCCGGCGCGCGTCGCCATAGGCGGCCTTGATCGCCACGAGCTCCTCGCGGATGACCGCGAGCAGGCGCTCCGGGCGCGCCAGGATGTCGCCGAGATCGCGGATCTGGTCCAGCAGCTCGGCGAATTCCGTGACGATCTTGTCCTGTTCGAGGCCCGTCAACCGGTGCAGACGCAGGTCGAGGATCGCCTGCGCCTGCTGCTCGGACAGCCGGTACTTCCCGTCCAGCAGGCCCAGGCCTTCCGCAATGCCGTCGGGTCGAGTCGAGATCGAGCCCGCACGCGCCAGCATCGCTGGCACCGCGCCTCCGGACCAGGTGCGCGCCTGCAGCGCCTCCCTGGCTTCGGGCGGCGACGGCGAGGCCTTGATGACCGCGATCACTTCGTCGATGTTCGCGAGCGCGACGGCGAGGCCCTCCAGCAGGTGGGCGCGGTCGCGGGCCTTGCGCAGGTCGTGGATCGTCCGGCGCGTCACGACCTCGCGGCGGTGGCGCAGGAACGCGTCCAGCATTTCCTTCAGCGACAGCAGTTTCGGCTGGCCTTCGAGCAACGCGACCATGTTGACGCCGAACACGGTCTGCATCGGCGTCAGCTTGAACAGCTGGTTCAGGACCAGTTCGTGGTTTTCGCCGCGCTTCAGCTCGATGACGACCCGCAGGCCATCCTTGTCCGACTCGTCGCGCAGCTCCGAGATGCCGTCGACCTCCTTGGCACGCACCAGGTCCGCGATGCGTTCGAGCAGCCGCGCCTTGTTGACCTGGTACGGCAATTCGGTCACGACAATCGCCTGCCGGCCGCGATCGTCGGCGTCCTCGATGCTGGTCCGTGCGCGCACCGACAGCCGGCCACGACCGGTTTTGTAGGCGAGTACGATTTCCGCGGCGCCGTTGATGATGCCGGCCGTCGGGAAGTCCGGCCCCGGCACCAGCCGCATCAGGTCGGCCAGGCCGAGATCCGGATCGTCGATCAGGCCGACGCAGGCATCGATGATCTCGCCGAGATTGTGCGGCGGGATGTTGGTCGCCATGCCGACCGCAATTCCGGCCGAGCCGTTCACCAGCAGGTTCGGGATCCGCGCCGGCAGCACTGCCGGCTCCTGCTCGCTGTTGTCGTAATTCGGCGTGAAGTCGACCGTATCCTTGTCGATATCGGCCAGCAGTTCGTGCGCGATGCGCGACATGCGCACTTCCGTGTAGCGCATCGCTGCGGCCGCGTCGCCGTCCACTGAGCCGAAATTGCCCTGTCCATCGACCAGCAGGTAACGCAGCGAGAACGGCTGGGCCATGCGCACGATCGTGTCGTACACCGCTGCATCACCGTGCGGGTGATACTTGCCGATCACGTCGCCGACGATGCGCGCGGACTTCTTGTAGGGCTTGTTCCAGTCATTGCCGAGCTCGCGCATCGCGTGCAACACGCGCCGGTGCACCGGCTTCAGGCCGTCGCGGACGTCCGGCAGCGCACGACCGACGATGACGCTCATCGCGTAATCGAGGTATGACCGGCGCATCTCGTCTTCGAGGTTGACGTGCAGGACTTCGCGGGCGATTTCGGTCATGCCATTTTTGACTTTGATCCGGGCACCCGAAGGCCGCGAACGGGCTCGCGCGCGGGGTCGACTGGGTGCCGTTGGAAAGCCTTGATCTTAGCACAGGCATGCCTCTGTAACCCACTGTTTTCATGGGCTCCATGCCCAGAATCGGGCCGATGTCAACAGGCCCGGCGGCGGCCGCGGCGCGTATACTTTCGCGATGACCGGCGCCGGCAATGTCGATCCCGCGGAAATCGCAAAATTCGACGCCTCAGCGGCGCGCTGGTGGGACCCTGACGGAGACTTTCGACCGCTGCACGATCTGAACCCCGCGCGACTCGACTACATCGAAGCGCGGGTCGGGCTTGCAGGGCAGCGGGTGCTCGACGCCGGTTGCGGCGGCGGCATTCTGGCCGAGGGCATGGCGAGACGCGGTGCGCGTGTCACCGCCATCGACCTGTCGCCCGCAGCACTGGAGGTGGCGCGCCTGCATGCCCTGGAAGGCGGCGTGATGGTCGACTACCGGCAGGTGGCGGTCGAGGACCTGGCCGACGATGAAGGCGGCGCGTATGACCTCGTGACCTGCCTCGAGATGCTCGAGCACGTGCCGGACCCCGCCAGGATCGTCAAGGGCCTGGCACAGCTCGTCCGGCCCGGTGGGCAGGTCGTCTGTTCGACGATCAATCGCAATCCCAAGGCCTTCGCTTTCGCCATCGTCGGCGCCGAATACCTGCTGCGGCTGCTGCCGGCGGGAACCCACCAGTACGCGCGATTGATCCGGCCGTCGGAACTCGCGCGCTGGGCCCGCGACGCAGGACTTGAGCTCGCAAATCTCGCCGGACTTGCATATGACCCGCTGACGCGCAAGGCGCGCGTCACCAACGATACCTCGGTCAATTACCTGGCCCACTTCCAGCGGCCCGCGACGGCCGCTGCCGGATGAGCCGGCAGGGCTTGCGTGGCGTGCTGCTCGACCTCGACGGCACGTTGCTCGACACGGCACCGGACATGGCCGAGGCGCTGAATCGCCTGCGCCTGGACGAAGGCCTGGAGGAACTTCCCTACGAACGGATCCGCCCATACGTGTCGCACGGCGCGCTGCGCCTGGTCCGACTCGGATTCGGCGAGCCGGATGCCGCCCGCTTCGAGGACCTGCGGCAGCGCTTCCTGGATCACTACCGCGCGGACATCGCCCGCCGGACGCGAATGTTCGATGGCTTCGAGGATGTGCTGGCGACACTCGAGACGGCCGGCATGCCGTGGGGCATCGTGACCAACAAGCCGGGCTGGCTGACCATTCCGCTGCTCGAGGCGCTCGGCCTCGCCAGCCGCTGCGGCTGTATTGTCAGCGGGGATACGCTCGCGCAGCGCAAGCCGCATCCAATGCAGCTGCTGCACGCGGCGGCGATCCTTGGGCTGGCGCCGCGCGAGTGTGTCTATGTCGGCGATGCCGAACGCGACGTGCAGGCGGCCCGCAACGCGGGCATGATTCCACTGGTCGCCGGTTTCGGTTACCTGGAGGCCGGCGAGGATCCGGCTGCCTGGAATCCCGAAGCGGTGATGTGGAAGCCGGCCGACCTGCTGGAATGGCTGGGCCTGCGAGCGTGAGTCCATGGACCTGACGACAATCCTGCTGGTCATCGCGGCGCTTGCCATCGCCTTCGGAACGGGCTGGTGGCTGGGCCGGCGGCGCGGCGCCATGCTCGAGACCGAGGTTGCCGTGCTGAACGCACGGTTGCGGTCCGAGGAGGCGCTCGATCTCGAACGCGCGGCCACACTCGACCGCGCGATGGAGCAGCTCGACCGGCGGTTCGACGACCTCGCAGGCCGGCAGCTGCGTGAGAACATCGAGAATTTCCTGCGGCTCGCGAAGGAAAACCTTGGCCAGCACCAGCAGCTGGCCCAGAGCACCCTGAAGGAGCGTGAGACGGCGATCGAGACGCTGGTGAAGCCGATCCAGGAGTCCCTCGCCAGGACGTCCGAGGCGCTGCGTGAAATCGAGGTCGAGCGTCAGCGGGACTTCGGCAGCCTGCGCCAGCACCTGACCGACATGCGTGAGACCCACTCCGCCCTGCAGCGTGAGACGCGCAGCCTGGTGCAGGCGCTCAGCAAGCCGCAGACGCGAGGCCAGTGGGGCGAGATCGCACTCCGGCGACTGGTGGAACTCGCCGGCATGACCTCGCACTGCGATTTCGAGGAACAGGTTCACGTCGTCGGCGAGGACGGTGCGCTGCGCCCGGACATGGTCATTCACCTGCCGGAGGGGCGCGATGTTGTCATCGACGTCAAGACACCGCTCGATGCTTACCTGACGGCCGTCGAGGCCACGACCGACGAGGCGCGCACCACGGCCCTGCGTCGCCACGCACAGCACCTGGGCGAGCGCGTGCGCCTGCTGTCGTCGAAGAACTATGCCGCCCAGTTTGACCGCGCGCCGCAGTTCGTCATCCTGTTCCTGCCGGGCGACCAGTTCCTGTCCGCGGCGCTCGACCAGCAGCCGGACCTGCTCGAGAAGGCGATGAGCAGCGGCGTCGTGCTCACGACGCCTTCGAGCCTCGTCGCGTTGCTGAAGGCGGTCCACAGCGGGTGGCAGAGTGCCAGGCTTGCGGAAGGAGCGGAGCAGATACGCAAGCTGGCGGAAGAGCTGTATTCACGCCTGGGCACCTTCCGCAATCACCTGGCAAGGCTTGGCAGCGCGCTCGAGTCCAGTGT
>JAHFSF010000089.1 GCA_023265875.1 Gammaproteobacteria bacterium
ACCAGCACGATGAACACGATGCCGATGATCGCCAGTACGCTATCGCCGCCGGCCGGCGCCTGTTCGAGCCGGTCGGCGAGCATCGTGAGTTCGGATCCCGTCAGTGCTGCGATGCGGCCATCGACCTCGGCGGGGTCCACGCCGAGCGCCACCATACGTTCGCGGACATCGTTGCGGGCGAGCGAACTACGGACCAGCGCCAGGGCGTCCTGCTGCCCGGCGGCGGCCAGTGCATCGGCCGTGCCGACGATACCGGCGGCCGCCGGCGCCTGCACACCCAACGACAGAAGGGTCACACTGAGCAACGCAACGCAACTGCGTCGAAATCGTTCAACTGGCATGCCACACCTCCGCTGCAATGGAATTCAACCGCTCCAAAATAGCATGCTGCACGGTTGCAGCAGGCGCGTCCGTGCGTCGCCGCACGGAGACAGGACAAAATCGGTCATTTCCGCGCTTCGCCGCCCTCCGGGCCGTAGAAAAACACCCAGGTCGAGAAATCCGGGCTGAAGTCCACGAAGCGATGCTC
This sequence comes from Gammaproteobacteria bacterium, assembly GCA_023265875.1. Lineage (GTDB taxonomy): Bacteria > Pseudomonadota > Gammaproteobacteria > Steroidobacterales > Steroidobacteraceae > SCUD01. The sequence goes on from JAHFSF010000089.1 coordinate 530, forward strand.
CATGCCGGCCGGCACGAACAGCACGTCGCCGGGCGAGAATGCCGTGCGCTCCGCGCCATGCACGAAGCCGCCATGGCCCGAAATGATCACGTACAGCTCATCGCGGGTATGCGGCTCCTGGCGATCGACACCCACCGGCCGGTAGATCCCGATCTCCAGCGTGCCGTGCCTGAACAACGTCGTGAACTCGCCGCCCGTCTGCGCCAATGCTTCCTGCGACGTGGCTGGGCTCAGCTTGTTCCCGCTCATCATTTCAGCAGATCGTACTTCCCGCCGCGCTCCAGCGCGCGCAGCCAGGCCGGCCGCGCGTGGATGCGCGCCAGGAAATCCATCAGCCGCGGCCGGCCCATGTCGAGGCCCGCGCGCCTGACCGCCACTTCCAGCGGAAAGCTCATCTGGATGTCGGCGGCGCTGAATTCATCGCCCGCGAACCAGCGATATTTCCCGAGTTCCGCCTCCAGGTAATCCAGGTGCCTCTTGATCTGCGGCTCGACGAAAGAGGACTTCACGCGGCGCACGATTCCCCGGGCGATGGGTCGCGCAAAGAACGGCATCGGTCCTGACTCGATGCGGTCGAAAATCAGCTTCAGCAACAGCGGCGGCATCGCCGAGCCTTCCGCGTAATGCAACCAGTAGGTGTAGCGCAGCCGCGCCGGCGTCCCGGCTGCGGGAGCGAGCCGGCCGGAGCCGTAGCGATCGACCAGGTATTCGACGATTGCGCCGGACTCGGCCAGCATTTCGCCGCCATCCGTGATGACCGGCGACTTGCCGAGCGGATGCACTTCTCGAAGCGCCGGCGGCGCCAGCATGGTCGTTGCATCGCGCTCGTAGCGCTTGATCTCGTAGGGCAGCCCGAGCTCCTCGAGCAGCCACAGGACCCGCTGTGAACGCGAGTTGTTGAGGTGATGAACCGTGATCATGGACTCGCCTCCTGCGCTGCTGCGTGCAGCGGCGGCAGCGGACAGTGGACCGCGGCACAGACCGCGCGCAGCAGCTCGGATTCGGCGACGGTCATGCGCAGGTCATGGGAGATGGTACGCACCAGTGCCTGCACCAGCATTTCCTTGCTGGCGGGCTGCAACCGGTCGATTCGATTCAGCGCCTGGTCGAGGCGGCCCGGCCAGTTCGCGAGGCGCTGAAGGTCCGGGCGGCGTCTCGGCAGCAGCTGTTCCATGCCGATTTCATAGGCGCGGCGCGCCTCCGCCTCATCCTCACTGCCCGCGTACGCGAGCACTGAGAACAGCGCCTGCAGGTCGTCGGCGACCGCGGCGAGCGACAGGCCGAAGGAACGGGCCTTCGGCTGCAGTTCATCGCGCAGCTGCACCTGTGCCAGCTTGCGCAGCGCATAGGCATAGATCGAGACGCGCCCATCGCGTATCAGGAGCTCATTCAGGCACCTCAGGACGCTCTCGCGCTCCTCGCGGCTCAACCGGTGCAGGGCAGGGAACCCGGCCAGCAAGGCCGGCATCCGTTGCACGGCCGTCAGCGTGTCGATTGCGGCCAGCAGCCCCTCGATTGCAAGCCGCCGCTCGCGGCCGAGCTGCTGGTCGATGAACGCCAGCTGGCGGCCACGCGCTTCGACCGTCGGATCCAGCGCGAGCGCGAGCACCAGCGCAGTCGCAGACTCCGGGGCCTGCGCGGCAGCCGTGATCGCTGCGGGCAGGGAAGTCCGCAGCTCCCGCGCGCGCAGCACATGCTCGGTGCCCGGATTGGCGACCAGCTGCGTGACGATCTCCGGCGCGAGGACCAGCGTGCCCCGCAGCACTCCCTGCAATCGCTGCGCGCCATCCGGTTGCGGGCCGCGCGCCTCCTCGGTGGCCGCCGCGCGTTCTTCGTTCATCCGGATGCGCATCGCCTCGAATTCCTTCGGATCGAAACGCGGGTCGATCTCGCGGATGCGCTCCGCGAGCGGCGGGTGCGTCGCGAAGAACCTTGGCACGCCCGCGGCGAAGAACAGGTGCGCCACCTCCTCCGCCTCGGTGTCCTGCAGCCGCGACCCGACCTCGAGCGCGCCGATCTTGACCAGCGCACCGCGCAACCCCGCCGGGTCGCGCGTGAACTGGATCGCCGAGGCGTCGGCCAGCGACTCGCGCTTGCGCGACACCGCGGCCTGGATCAGGCGCCCGAAGAACAGGCCGATGTAACCGAGGATCAGGACCGCGAGCGCTGCTGCCAGGATCACCAGCACCGCGCCGCCACCCCTGCGGCCGCCACCGCCGCGCGGCGCATGGCGCAGCACGAAGCGCGCGATGATCGCAATGACCATCAATCCGAACAGCCAGCCGATCAGCCGCGTGCTGAGCCGCATGTCGCCATTCAACACATGGCTGAACTCGTGCCCGATGACGCCCTGAAGTTCCGCGCGGTTGAGGTTCAACAGCGCACCGCGCGTCACCGTCACCGCGGCATTCGCCGGGTTGTCGCCGGCAGCGAAGGCGTTGATGCCGGCCTCGCGCTCCAGCACGTAGACCTCCGGCACCGGCACGCCCGAGGCGATCGCCATTTCCTCGACCACGTTCAGCAGCCGCCGGCGCAGCGGATCGCTGGTGTCGGCGGTCACGCGCTCGCCGCCGAGCCCGCGCGCGACGACGCCGCCACCGGCGCTGAGCTGGCTGGTCTTGATCAGGCTCGATCCGAAGATGACGCCGACGACAACGAAGGAACTGAGCAGCACGAGGCCCGGATAGCGGGCATACCACGCGACATCCGCAGGCAGCACGAATCGGTCGGGATCCTGCGCCAGGAAAGTCACCGCGGTCACGACGACGAAATCCACCGCCAGCACGCAGGCGGCGATCGCGATGACGAACAGCAGCACCAGCCAGCGCGACAGCCGGCGGGTCTCGGCCTGCCGCCTGAAGAAGTCCATGTCGGTTCAGCCCGTCGCGCGGGTCAGGTGAAGCTGACGTTCGGCACTTCGCGCTTCTGCGGTGACTCGATCTCGAGCAGCTGGGCCGGCAGGAAGCCGAACATGCCGGCGACGAAGTTGCTGGGGAACACTTCGCGCTGGTTGTTGTAGCTCAAGACGGCGTCATTGAAGGCCTGGCGCGCGAACGACACCTTGTTCTCGGTCGAGGTCAGCTCCTCGGAGAGCTGCATCATGTTGCGGTTGGCCTTGAGGTCCGGGTACGCCTCGGCCAGCGCGAACAGCCGCCCGAGCGCGCCGTTCAGCGCGTTCTCGGCGCTGCCGAGTTGCTGCACTGCGGCCGGGCTGCCGGGGTTCGCGGCCGCATTCCTGAGGCCGGTGACGGCGGCATTGCGCGCCGAGATCACGGCTTCGAGCGTATTGCGCTCGTGGGCCAGGTAGCCCTTGACGGTCTCGACCAGGTTCGGGATCAGGTCGTGACGGCGGGTCAGCTGCACGTCGATCTGCGCGAAGGCGTTCTTGTAGCCGTTCCTGGAGGTGACCAGCCGGTTGTAGATGCCGACCGCGACGAACACCAGCAGGACGATGATGACCAGGAGTATCCAGCCCATGGGAAACCTCCACCGCTTATGCGCGGATCATACTCCTTCAGCGTGGCGTCGCCTCGGCGAGCCGCGCCGACAGCCACGCCGCGATATCCCTGATTTCCTCGAGGCAGACCTGGTGCTGCATCGGGTATTCCTTCCACTCGACCGTGTAGCCCTGGGCGCGCAGCAGGTCGCGCGAAGCAGCCCCAAGCTGCATCGGCAGCATCGGGTCGAAGCGCCCATGGCACATCAGGATCGGCAGCTCGCGATTGGCCGCATGGGCCTCGGCGGCAAAGCTCGCGCGCAGCGGCAGGTAAGTCGACAGCCCCATGACACCGGCCAGGCGCTCCGGATGCCGAAGCGCGGCGTGCAATGCGATGGCGCCGCCCTGCGAGAAGCCGGCGACGATAATGCGGTGCGCGGCGATGCCCGTCTCGCGTTCGCGCTGGATGTACCGCGCGAGCGACGTCGCCGATTCGCGAATTCCCTGCGCGTCCTCCGGACCGCCCGCAGACAGCACCTGGATGTCGTACCAGGCGCGCATCCGCATGCCGTTGTTGATCGTGACCGGCCGCATCGGCGCGTGAGGAAACACGAAGCGCACGGCGAGCGCCGGCGGCAGCTGCAGCTCCGGCACGATCGGCACGAAATCGTGGCCGTCGGCGCCGAGGCCGTGCAGCCAGATGACGCTCGCGGTTGCCGGCGTGGCGGGCGCCAGGACGACGGCGTCCGCGGATTCCTGCTTGCGATGATTCATCGGCTCAGCAGTTCCGGTACTTCCAGTTATGCGGCTTGCCCTGCGTCATCCACTTGATCGCGGTCGCGAGGCGCCTCGTGCGAGTCGCTTCCTGCTTCGCAGCCGTGAGCCACTCGACGTAATCGCGCCGCTGCGACCGGCTGAACGCCGCGTAATTCGCCTTCGCCTTCGGGCTGGCCCGCAATGCGGCGGCCAGGTCGGCGGGCAGCCTGACCGGCGCCTTCTTCCTGGCGCGCGGCGGCAGCTGGATGCGCTGCTCGTTCAGCGCGACCGCCATCCTAATGTAGCGGATCAATACGGCATCCGCCGGCAGATCGGCGAGCGAGCGGATCTTGCGGCCACCGACGCTCGATTCGCCCGGTTTCGGAAACTGGCCGGCCGGGTCATCCATCAACCGCCGCTTCCAGAATCCGTAACTCGCGTGCTGCTTGAATGCCGCCATGTGCGCGACGATGCCCTGGAATTCGAAAAACGGCATGCCCCACTTGATCGTTTCTTCGATGCGCGGGCAGGCCTTGTGCACGAGCGCCCTGAATTTCGTGAGAATCGGTCGCGCGAAGTCCGCGGACCTGGCGATGTAGGCATCGACGGCTGGTGACCTGCTCATTGTCTCGCCTTATCGGTCCACCACCCAAGCCAGACGAACACCCACATGGCCATTGCGCTCCACGCCACGACCTTCGGATCGGGCGGCGGCGGCCCGAATACGCTCGCGAGCTGGATCACGGCAAGAAGTGCAATCAGGAACCATGCCCCCAGGCTGCCGGCACGCCGGACCGGTCGCGTCGCCGAAAGATACAGGGTGACGCCGCCGGCCAGCAATGCGAGTTCGAGCGCGAGCGCGACCCGCGGACTGTTCCACAGACCGAGGCCCAGGCGCAGGGGATCGCCGGGCCACAGCGGCAGATCCGGCACGTGCACGACCAGGTCGAGCAGCCAGTGACTCAGCACCAGTGCGCCGATCACGAGTGCCCCGCGACGATCATGCCTGAGGCCCCAGTACAGGCCGCCGACGACGCAGCCCCAGATCAGCGCCAACAGCAGGCTGTGCGACCAGGGGAAATGCTCGGATACCAGCGGGACGATCGCGCCCGGCGGCGCGAGCGACAGCCGCTCGATGCCCGCAAGCATCAGCACCGGCCATAGCAGGTCGAGGAACTGTGCCGCGAAGAAAAGCGTGCCCAGCGAGGTGCGTGGCGCAAGCCGCCTGGCCGCGTAGGCGGCCGCGAAATGCCCGGCAAACATCAATCGATCCGAATGCCCGGCAAACGTCTCAGCAGTGGCCAGGCGGCACCCGCGAGGACCACCAGCGTGACACCGATCAGCAGGATCGGGGCGACCGCCGGCAGCTGGCGTTCCGCCACCTGCTGAATCTGCGGCGCGAAACGCCATATCAATGCGCCGGCGCAGGCGCCCAGCCCAAGGATCGTGGCGCCGTTCATCCAGGCCTCCCGGCGCAACCGCCGGCACGCGAGTTCACGGCGGCGCTCGAACTGAGCCCGGAGATCGTCGCCTGACGCAACGGGCAGTGTCGCCACGCGCTGCAGCAGGCGCGCCTCGAATCCAGCGCTCGCGTCGAGATCGCCGAACAACCTGCGCAGCCGCGCATCGAGCCCGGCCTAGCGGGGATCATCCGCATTCATGCGACCTCCTTGCCGCCGGCGCCCAGCGCCGCGGCGAGACTGGCACGAGCCCGGTGCAGGTGCGTCTTCACGGTGTTGACCGGCAACCCCATCATCGCGGCGACCTCTTCGACCGGGCGGTCTTCCTGATAATAAAGAATGACGGCCTGGCGTTGCCGGTCCGGCAGCGCACCGACATGCCGCCACAGCGCCGCATCGTCGTGCCCGCTGAGCAAGGTGCCGGAGTTACGGATTAGTTACGGATTCAGGATTCAGAGATTTCCATCCGTCCACGGCCCCCAGATCGCAAAAGTGATGCCGGGCGACTGGATGTTGACGAACAGCACCTCGCCCGCCGGGTCGAAGCACGCCCCTGCGAATTGTTCCCCGCGGTAGTCGCCGGGCAAGACGTCCTTGCCGGCCGTCTCAACCTCGGTCGCATTCAACTGCACGTTGTTCATGGCGAAGGGGTAGGAGGCGCCCGCCTTCGTCAGGCCGAGGAGTCGCGTGCCCGGACCGTAGTTGCCCGACAGTGGTTTGCCGTTCTCGCACAGCACCATGCCGCCGCGCACGCTGACGGTAACGTTGTCCGGATTGTCGGCGACGTCTTTTGCGCCGGAGACGAACATCGCGTAGAGCTCCTCCGTGCGGGGATCGTATTCCCACACTGCGCCGTGGCCGTGGCCACGGCGTCCGAACAGGCCGGTGCCGGCTTTCGTGTCGACGACATAGATCTTGCCGGCGTGAAAGCAGATCCCCTCGCAGCGGGTCATGCGCAACGCACCCCGGGACCAGGCTTCGAGGAACGGACCGCTGGCCTCGACGTGGGCATCGGGAAAATCAACCGGCGTGATGCCCGGATCCGCATCGGGTTCCGCCAGGTCGATCCACCGGAGCTGATGCCGCTCACCCAGTGTCGGCGTGGACAGGTCGGCATTCCTTGAACCGGCGACGCGCGCTGCCTGCAGCCGACCTCCGGCCTCGTAGCTGCCGACCGTGCCGCTGCGATCCTTCGGAATGAAACGATAGAAACCGGACGACTCGCGATTGTCTTCGGTCAGGTAGGCGTAGTTCGTCGCCGGATCGATGGCGACTGCCTCATGCTTCATGCGCCCCATGGCGACGATCGCCCGGCCCGTCGTTTGCGCCGGATTGCGCCGGACTTCGAACACATAGCCGTGCCGGCGCCCGCCCTGCGCCGTGAGGTCATCCAGTGTTTCCTCGCAACTGAGCCAGCTGCCCCAGGGCGTTACGCCGCCTGCGCAATTCTCCAGCGTGCCGCCGAGCGATGGCTGGACGTCGAGCCAGTGGCGATGGCGAAATCTCAGGTGAGTGGTGCCACCGGCCGGCGGATCATCTTCGTCAGCCGGAACGGCGCGATCGTATCGGGCGGGCGCCACCACCGGACTGTCGAAACCGCGTTCGTGATTGCGCACCAGCACGAGCTCGACTTCCTCGCCGCGCCGCTCCGCGGCAATGACGCCCATGCCGTCATGAAAACCGGGCGCAGGCGCGCCATTGGCCATGGCGTCACCCGTCCAGGAATGGCTGCGGTACTGGAAACCCTGCGGCAACTGCAGGAGCGGCAGATTCGTTTCCAGGTCAACGACCGGCTGCAGCGGCCCGTAAGGACTGACAACGCTCGTGGAGCTTGCTCTGCCCGCGTACCTGGAATTCCGCCTCCCGGTGCAGGCCGTGATGATCGGCGATGCGGCAACGCTTGCGGTGGCGACGAGGAAGCCGCGGCGGCTGATGAATGGGCTCATGTGCAAGCCCATTATGCACGCCTGAACCTGTTGGTGCCTCAGGCCCGGTCGACCCGGCAGGCGTAACAGCCGCGCCGCGCGAAGTGCAGATGCAGATAGCGGACCCCGTCGCGCGCCAGGTAACGCTCGATCAATGGCGCAGCCTCAGCGCCATCGACGATATCCGCATCGAGCATGTCGTCCGCGGCATCGTAGGCGCGCACCGACAGCGGCCGCAACGCGAGGTACGGCGGCAGTTCGCCGACGATGCGCCGCGGCTCGCGGATATTGCGACGCACGAAGATCGGACCCGAGGCGCGATAGGGCGAGCGGCTGTCCTGGTGGACGAAAGGCAGCAGCAGCACCTCCTCGCCCACCGGTGCGTCCTCGAGGCTGATGCGGCAGGGATAGCCGACCGGCGTATCCGCCCGCATCCGGCGCATACCGCGTGCGGCGAGCGACGCATCGTCGAGTTCGAACAGTGGCTGGAAAAGTGCAGGCTCGAGTCCGCGCAAGGTGTATGTCATGGCGTACAGGATGGCGACCGGCCATCCTTGCGGCAACCCGGTTCTTGCTGTTGCTTCGGCTCACCTTGCAGCGGATCGAAGAGATCGCCGCGCGGTTCGCGTTTGCCGACCGGAATGATGCATTGGCGCACGCCCTGCCGCGCCTGGTGGATATCCCGCACGGTCAGGCTGGTCGAACCGAGCGAGATATAGCAGTAGTCCGACACCCACAGGATCGTCTCGCCCTCTGGCGTCGTGACGGTCGTTCCCACTCGCGCCAGCGGCCTTGCGAACACGGTTGGCTCGGGTTTCGGCTGCGGTTTCGCGCCGGACTCCGCGGGGCTGGCGCCAAAGCCGCGGCGTTCAGTGCCCTGCCCGAACGCGCCCGCGACAGCACGGGCATCGCCGTACCAGTCGTGTTCACGCTGCAGGACCGGCAGCGCCGCTGCGGGCATCGACGGTGGCTGTGGCGCGGATTGGACTGCTGGTGCCGGGATCGCGAAACGCAGCTTCAGTGGTGGCGGCGGCTGCCGTTCCGGAATCCAGATCAGCGCCGGAGTCGCGATCTGGGACCGCGGCAGGTCGGGACGCGCGTTCAGGATCCAGGCCATCAGCGCCAGGTGCAGCAGCAGGGTGGCAGCGACCGCGGTCAGCTTGGACTGATTCCAATTCGACCGCATCTTGGCTCCACCCGAGGATCCAGCTCAGTCGGACTCGGGGGGCGGTGCGGGGTTCAGCCGGCCGGGGCATCAGGGACCCTCAGAAATGCCCATATTTGCGGGGTTCGGTCCTGCGGCGTAGGATCGCGCAGCGGCACCGGTCCAACGGGCCGCGTCATAACGTAGCTTCAGGGGAGATGAACAAGTGAATGTAACCAAGATTGCGGGTTGGATCGGCCTGTTGGTAGCCGTGCTCGGCGCGTTCATGGAGGTCCCGTATTCGGGAGCGCTCCTGGTCGTGCTT
>JAHFSF010000090.1 GCA_023265875.1 Gammaproteobacteria bacterium
GACCTGGGCCACGAAATCCCGCAGAAACGGGTAGTCGTCATGCTCGTCGATGCCGATGCGGCACTTGACGGTGACCGGGACGCCGACGGCGACGCGCATGGCCCGGACACAGTCACCGACCATGCGCGGTTGAGCCATCAGGCAGGCGCCGAAGGTCGCATTCTGCACGCGATCGCTGGGGCATCCGACATTCAGGTTGATTTCGTCGTAGCCAAATGACTCGCCGATCGCCGCAGCCTCGGCCAGCGTCCGCGGATCGCTGCCGCCGAGCTGCAGCGCAACCGGGTGCTCGGCCGCATCGCAGGCCAGCAACCGGCCGCGATCACCACGCAACACGGCGTTCGCCACGATCATCTCCGTGTACAGCAGCACGCGCGGCGAGAACTGGCGCAGGAAGTAACGGCAATGCCGGTCGGTCCAGTCCATCATCGGAGCGACCGAAATGCGTCTGGAACTTCGATCAGGAGTCATTGCTGCAAGTACCGTGGCCGGGAGGTATCGGTCATCGCCGGTTTCTGCAATCATGCCAGCTGGTCATCGGATGAGGTGGCTCGCGATGTCCACTCGAATCGTCGTGGCCAACCAGGCCCAGGCCGATTTCTACGATGCGGCAGGGCCGAAGGCGGCACTGCGACTCGCGGGGCGGCTCGACAATCCCGCCGGCCGTATCCTCGACCGCAATCTCAAGTCCGACCGGCCCGGGCGGGTGTTCGACCGCGCAGCAATGACTGGCGTACGGCGCGGTGCAACCGGGCATCACGCCACGGGCGGCGAGCAGAGTCCGCGAAGACAGGCAGTGGCCGTGTTCGCACGCCGCGTCGTCGCTGATCTCTCTGCAGCGCGCGGATCGGGGCGGTTTGACCGCCTCGTATTGATCGCCGCTCCCGCATTCCTCGGCGTCCTGCGCAAGACCCTGACGAAGTCCCTGCGCGCCGCGGTCGCGGCCGAGATCGCGAAGGACCTCATCGGCCAGCCCAAGGCAGCCGTCCGGGCCCACATACCCCGGGGCGTCTTCTTCGTATTGCGCTGACCCGGGGCGGGGTCGCCATGAGCATCCCGGCAGTATCAGCCCTTTCGCAGTTCATCTGGGACACGCGCTATCGCGATCCGGATGCGCAACCGCCTGAGACCACGATCGAGGATACCTGGGCGCGCGTCGCCGGGGCGGCCGCCGCCGTCGAGCAGGACCCCGGGTCATGGCGGCGGCGTTTCCAGGAGATCCTGCATGATTACCGCTTCCTGCCAGCGGGCAGGATCCTGGCCGGCGCCGGCACGTCGAGGAAAGTGACGCTGTTCAGCTGCTTCGTCATGGGCCTTATCGGTGATTCAATCGAGGGAATCTTCGAGGCGCTCAAGGAAGGCGCGCTGACGATGCAGCAGGGGGGCGGCGTTGGTTACGACTTCTCGACGCTGCGGCCGCGCGGGAGTCCCGCCAGGAGCACCGGCATGGTGGCCTCCGGGCCGGTTTCATTCATGCATGTCTGGGACGCGATGTGCGGCACGATCCTGGCGTCCGGAGCGCGCCGCGGCGCGATGATGGCGACACTGCGCTGCGATCATCCGGACGTCGAGGAATTCATCCAGGCCAAGCGCACGCCCGACGCGCTCCGATTTTTCAATCTTTCGGTGCTCGTTTCCGACGCTTTCATGCAAGCCGTCGAAGATGACAAGGACTGGCGCCTCGTGTTTCCGGCGGCAACCGGCGCCGCAACGACCGGGAAGTCGGTGCAGGCCCGCGGCTTGTGGAACCAGCTTTGCGACAATGCCTACGCGTCCGCGGAGCCGGGCGTGCTGTTCATCGACCACATCAATGCGGCAAACAACCTCGGCTACAGCGAGACCTTGAGTGCGACCAACCCCTGCGGCGAGGAACCGCTGCCTCCATACGGAGCGTGCAACCTCGGCTCGATCAACCTGGCCGCATTCGTCATCGACCCATTCACGCCCCGGGCCCGCTTCGATTCCGGAGCCATCCGTGATACCGCAGCGGTTGCAGCCCGCTTCCTGGACGACATCATCGACATCTCCGGCTTCCCGCTGTTGCGCCAGCGCCAGGAAGTGCAGCGGACGCGGCGCATCGGGCTCGGGATCACCGGCCTCGCCGATGCCCTGGCGATGCTCGGCCTGCGCTACGACAGCGAGGCCGCGCGCCAGGCCGCGGCCCAGGCCATGCAGGGCATCCGCGACGCCGCGTATCGGGCATCGGTCGAAACGGCTTCCGAACGCGGACCATTCCCCGGCTTCCGGCCCGATGCGTATCTGGACCGGCCTTTCATTCGCGCCCTGCCGGACGAGATTCGCGCCGGGATACGAAGTTCCGGCATCCGCAACAGCCACTTGACCGCAATCGCGCCGGCCGGAACGATCAGCCTGCTGGCAGGCAATGTCAGCAGCGGCATCGAACCGATCATCGCCCTCGAAGGATGGCGCCGGATACTCGGTCCGGACGGGAGCGAGCAGAAATTTGCGATTGCCGATCATGCCTACGCGGCCTGGCGTTCCGGTCACCGCGCAGCGGCGGACCCACCGTCATGCTTCGTTCTCGGCCGCGATGTGTCTCCACGCGATCAGCTGTTGATGCTGGCATCGCTGCAGCCTTGCGTTGACGGTGCGATCTCGAAGACCGTGGCGCTTGCGGACGATTTTCCGCAGGCCGGGGTCGCGGAGCTGTTTGAATGCGCCTATCGACTTGGACTGAAGGGTTGCACGATTTATCGCAGGCAGGCGCGTGCCTGTGTCATCTCGGAGATCGTCCCAAGCCGAAGTGGCGAGAAGATCAGTTGATGGTCTTCGACACCTGGCTCGAGTAGTTGCTCTCGGCACCGGTCGTGTCATAGGCGCTTGCGACGAAGTACCAGGTCGCAGCCGACAGGTTTTCCACGACCGCGCTGGTCAGGCCGCCATTTGGAATGTCGATCAGGTTCGGGTAGCTGCCCGATGCCGTACCGTAGCGAATCCTGTAACCCGCCAGATTGGTCAGCGGCGAGCCATCGGTGCGGGTGGTCGGCGGCTGCCACGACAGCGTCGCGCTGCCCATCGCGACCTGCTGCACGCCAATCGAGAATGCCGGCAGGGAAGTCGTGGCCTTGCCGTCGTTGACGCGAATCGTAATATTCGCGTAGGTGCCGACGGTCCCGGCTCCCGGCGTGCCGGTCAGGGCGCCGGTTGCGGCGTTGAACGAAGCCCAGGCCGGACGATTCAAGATCGTGAAGCTGAGGCTGTCACCATCGGGGTCGGCGGCTGTCGGTGCGAATGCGTAAGCCTGGCCTTCGCGCACCGCGGTCGGCGGCGTGCCGCTGATGGTCGGCGGGCGGTTGGCCTGGCTGACGACGATCGAGAACGGCGCGAGCGATGTGCTTGCCTGCCCGTCGCTGACGCTGATGCCGACATCGATGTATTCGCCAACCGAGGTCGACGTCGGCGTACCGGACAGGCGCCCGGTCGAGGAGCTGAACGCGGCCCAGGGCGGGCGGTTGACGATGCTGAAGCTCAGGCTGTTGCCGTCCGGATCAGAGGCGGTCGGCGTGAACGAGTAGCTGATGCCGGACACGACGGAAGTGGCCGGAGTACCGCTGATGGTCGGCGGGCTGTTCGCTGCCGGATCGGCCTGTATGCAGCGATTCCCCTTGCCATTCGGCTTGCAGCTAAACGTCCTGGCCTCTGCAATGGACGCAAACGCGAGGGATGCGAGCAGGACCGCGACGACCGATGCGAATTTTTGCCGATGCACTCGAACGACCCCGCGGTGGTGTGCCGGGCTGTCGCTCGAGCCGCCAACAACGGGCGCTGCCGCAGGTGCATCGCAGTGCACTGCTCAGTGGCAACCCCGCTATCGTGGGCCTCGAGGCCGACAGACCGGAAGCTTTGCGTCCCCGCCTTTCGACGGGTTTGCCGTGTTTCACTTGCAGCATCACTTTAAGACATGGGCGGCTGCGGACAAGAGGCTCGGTGCCCGATCCGGCTCGACTGCGTCACATTTCCGCGAAGACGCAAGCCACTGTTTCTGCAGCCATTGGACATATTTCAGCCGGGCGCCGCGGCGACGGGACACGCGGTGGACGCGGGCCCTTACTTGCGGTGCGGGAAGCCTGACATCGCGGCCGGGCGGCCGCACAGGTAGCCCTGCGCGTAGCCGACGCCGATCTCGCGCAGCGTCTCCAGCACCTCAGGCGTCTCGACCCGCTCGGCGACCGTCTCGATGCCCATTGCCTTGCCGACCTGCACGATGGCCTCGACCATGCTGCGGTCGATCGCATCGGTGGCGACCTTCTGCACGAACTGGCCGTCGATCTTCAGGTAGTGCACCGGCAGCGACCGCAGGTAGTTGAAGGACGACAGCCCGCTGCCAAAGTCGTCCAGCGCGATCAGGCAACCGCGGCTTGCCATCTCGCGCATCAGGTAACTCGCGTGACCGAGATTCGTGATTGCGGCAGTCTCCGTCACCTCGAAGCACAGTGCGCCGGGCGTCGGTTCGTAGTTCTCCAGTGTCTCGATCAGGAACTCGAGGAATCCTGGGTCCGACAGGGTCGTACCGGACAGGTTGACGGCAACCATGAAGGTCGCCTCCTCGACTCCGTCCTTCACCGACGGCACGATGTCGCGCAGCGCTTTCTCGACCACCCAGCGATCCAGCGAAGGCATCAGGTTGTAGCGCTCGGCCGCGGGGATGAATTCATCCGGAAGCACGGTCGTGCCGTCCTCGTCCTGCAGGCGCAGCAACAATTCGTAGTGCGGCCGCGCATCGGCAGGCTCCGCGATGCGCACGATCGGCTGGAACACGACATCCAGGCGATCCTCGTCACGCGCGTTGGTCAGCCGCGCGATCCATCGCATCTCGCGATGGCGCGCCGAGGCGCTGGCAGGGTCATAGACCTGCACCCGGTTGCGCCCCCCATCCTTGGCCGAGTAGCAGGCGATGTCGGCGGCCGACAACAGGGTTGCGACACTCTCGGTCTGGTGATTGATCTCGACGATGCCGATACTGGCGCCGATCTGCAGCGAGCTGGTATCCCACTCGAAACGCAGGTCGCGGATGGCCTGGCGCAGGGCATCGGCGATCCGCAGCGCCTGGTCCGGCGCGCAGTTCTCGAGCAGCACGCCGAATTCGTCGCCGCCCAGGCGCGCCAGCACATCGTTCGCACGGACCCGGGTCTGCAGCAGGCCCGTGACCTCGCGCAACAACTGGTCCCCGGCCGGATGGCCGCAGGTATCGTTGACCACCTTGAATTGATCCAGGTCCACGTAGATCAGCGCGTGCCGCACGTTGTGGTCGGCGCGCGCGGACTCGAGTGCGCCATTGAGCCGGTTTTCGAACTCGCGCCGGTTGATCAGCCCGGTCAGGGCGTCATGCGCCGCCTGGTAGGACAACAGCCGCTTCATTCGCCGCTCACGGCTCACGTCGCTGAAAACCATCACCGCGCCCGATGTATTTCCGTTGCGGTCGCGAATCGGCGCGACGGTTGCCTGGATCGGAACCTGGACGCCTCGTCGGCTCACGAGCACCGTCTGATCGGCGAGGCCCAGCGGCTCGCCGGACTGCAGCGCGCCACTGACTGGATCCGCGATCGGCTGCTGGCTGCCCTCGTTGACCAGCTTGACGATTTCGGTGACATGCCTCCCACAGGCATCGCGCGAGGGCCATCCGGTCAGCTTCTCGGCTACCGGGTTCACATAGTCGATGGTTCCGAAATGATCAGTCGTGATCACGGCATCGGCGATCGATTGCAGCGTGACTTCGGCGCGTTCCTTCTCGTCGTAGAAACGCTGCTCCGCGCGCTTGCGCTCGGTGATTTCGGTCACCGTGCCTTCATAACCGACTGGCTGGTTGCGCTCGTCGCGGTTCAACCGCGCGTTCTCGGTAATCGTGATGACACTGCCATCCCTGCGCTTCAGCTCGTACTCGGCCTCGACGAGCTTGCCGTCCTCGATCAGTTTCTCGATCAGTTTCGGGCGTGTTTCCGGTTCGACGTACAGCGCCGCAGTCGAACCGATCGCGCGCAGTTCCTCGAGCGACCCGTAGCCGAGCATTGCGATCAGCGCGGGATTGGCCGACAGCAGGTAGCCGTCCAGCGTCACCTGATAGACCCCCTCGACGACATTGTCGAACAGGCCGCGGAACCGGCCTTCACTCTCGCGCAGGGCGTCCTCGCCGCGTCGCCGCTCGATCGCGATGCGCGCCAGTTGGGTCATGCGACCGACCAGCTCCAGGTCGCGACGCGAGGGCATGCCAGTGTGCCTGAGGTAAGTCGCAAACGTGCCGAGCATGGCGCCATTGGCGCCGGTGATCGGTGTCGACCAGCAGGCATGCAGGCCGGCGCGCAGCGCCGCCTCGCGGCGGTGCTCCCACAGCGCGTCCTTGGCGATGTCCGGCACGATGATCTGGCGCTGCAGCGCGATCGCCGCCGCACAGGAACCAAACCGGATCTCGGCCGGCACGTCATCCATCTGGGCGACGTACTCCCGCGGCAGGCTGGGCCCGGCCGCCTGCGACAGCGTCCGCTTCACGGGATCGTACAGCCGGATGCAACAGATCGCATCCGGCAACACCCGCTCGACGACTTCGGTGATCGCCGTCAAGGCGCCGGACACCGGCTCGTTTGACGCAATTTTCTCGAATGCCCGCCGCTCGCCGGCAGCTATCACTTCCGCGCGCTTGCGTTCCGTGATGTCGATGATGCTGGCGCGGATCTGGTTGCCGCTCGAGCTCGGCAGGCGCACGAACCGGACTTCGCAGGGAATCGAGTTGCCCTCGGCGTCGCGATGCAGCCACTCGAAGACCGGCGTGCCCCCTGCCAGCGCCTGCTCGACATAACCGCGTTTGATGCCGAACGACGGCCTGCCGTCGGCCTGCTCCGGCGGGCTGAGGGCCTCGGGCCCGACTTGAAGCAGCCGCTCCCGCTTCATCTTGAAGAACTCGGCGGCATGCTGATTGCAGTCGACGAAGAGCCCCGATTCGACATCGACGACGACGACCGCTTCCGGCGCGTTCTCGACCAGCACGCGATATCGCGCCTCGCTGTTCTTCAGCGCCTCCTCGACCTTGGACCGCTCGGCTGTGTCACGCACGCAGACGATGTACGTCGGCCGGCGCTGGGTCGCCATCTTGCTGACCAGTATTTCGGCCGGCATGCGGTCGCCGCGCCGGTGCCTGGCAACGACGTCGCGGGCTGCCAGTTCGTAATGCGTGTTTTCCTGTGCTTCCGCCATCGTCTCGAGTGCGCGGGCGATATCGCCATCCGGCGCGATATCCGGCAACAGCGAATCGAGCGTGTCGGACAGGACATCGCACTGGCGCACGCCGAAAAAGCGCTCCGCCGTGCGATTCAGGCTCTCGATGCGCCCGAGGTGGTCGCAGGAAATGATGCCGTCCTTGACATGGTCGAGGATGGCCTGCAGCTTGACCGTGCTTTCGCGCTGCAGTCGATCGCTGACTGCCGTCACCTCGTCGGAGGCGAGGCGCATCACCGTTTCAAGGCTGGACCGGTCGGTTTCGAAGGTATCGTACTGGGCGCTGACGATCGAAATCAGCCTGCGCAGCTGCAACTTTCCGTCGGTGTCCGCCGCCTCGAGCAATTGCTGTTCGAGCAGCGGATGAACTTCGTCAGGGCGCCGCTCGCGCTCCCGTTCCGGCACCGATTCGGGTGCGGTGGCAGCCGCCTGCGCCGCCGTTGGCGCAAGCACTTTCAGCTTTACCAGACCGCTCGAACTCTTGCTGGCCACCCTGCCCCCACGCGACCCGGGGCCGCATCCATCGAATGCGACGTAATGCAGGTGATGGTAGATGGGCAGGCCCGCCCGAAACGTGACCGCGATCGCGTTTCGTCATAACCCGGAGCGTGAGCCGGATCGCAAACCAGCGGTGCCGGAGTTACGGATTGTTTCGGATAGTCCGAAATCCGTAACTCCGGCACCGCTCGCCGCTAGGCCCGTTCGGCCCGCTTGCGCTCGCCCTCGCGCAGGTAGCGCTTGCGCAGGCGGATATTCTTCGGCGTGACCTCGACCAGCTCGTCGTCGACGATGTATTCCATCGCCTGTTCCAGGCTCATTCGCACCGGCGGCGTCAGCAGCACGTTTTCGTCCCTGCTTTGCGTACGGATGTTGGTCAGCTTCTTTCCCTTCAGCGGATTGACGACCATGTCGCCGTCACGGCTCGACTCACCGACGATCTGCCCCTCGTAGACGAGGTCGCCCGGCCCGATGAACAGCCTGCCGCGTTCCTGGAGATTGAACAGCGCGTAGGCCAGCACCGAACCCCGGGCATTGGCAATCATCACGCCGGCCGTGCGCTCCGCGAGTTCCCTGTCGACGACCGGGCCGAAATGGTCGAACACGTGGTACATCAGCCCCGTGCCGCTGGTCATCGTGCGGAAGTCAGTCTGGAAGCCGATCATGCCGCGCGATGGAATCCGGTAATCGAGCCGCACGCGTCCCTTGCCATCGGGCAGCATGTCGGCGAGCTCGGCACCGCGCTCGCCGAGCGCCTGCATCACCGCGCCCTGCGCCGTCGATTCGATGTCCACGGTCAATTGTTCCCACGGTTCCAGCCGGCGGCCGCCCTCCTCCTTGACGACGACGCGCGGGCGCGACACCGCGAGCTCATAACCCTCACGCCGCATGTTTTCGATCAGGATGCCGAGATGCAGCTCGCCGCGGCCGTACACGACGAACCGGTCAGGATCATCGGTCTCTTCGACCCGCAGCGCGACATTCGCGAGTGTCTCGCGCAGCAGCCGCTCGCGCAGTTGGCGGCTGGTCACGAATTTGCCTTCCTGGCCGAATAACGGCGAGGTGTTGGTCTCGAACGTCATGCTGATCGTCGGTTCGTCGACCACGAGCGCGGGCAGCGCCTCAATCGCGTCGGGATCGCAGATCGTGTCGGAAATCTTGGGCGCCTCGAGGCCCGAAAACGCGACGATGTCGCCGGCGCGCGCCTCGTCGACCTCGATGCGTTCGAGGCCGAGGAAGCCGAACACCTGGGCGATGCGCCCGTTGCGCACCTCGCCGTCACGGTCGATGACCGTGACGTTCATGGCGCGCCGGATGGTGCCGCGCCGGATGCGCCCGATGCCGATGGCGCCGACATAGTTCGAGTAGTCGAGCTGGCTGACCTGCAGTTGCAGCGGCGCCGCAACGTCCACGTCCGGCGCCGGGCAGCGCGTGACGATCGTCTCGAACAGCGGCGTCATGTCGGGTGCCAGCGTCGCCGGGCTGTACCCGGCCGTGCCCAGCAGCGCCGAGGTGTACACCACCGGGAAATCCAGTTGCCGCTCGCTGGCGCCCAGCCGGTCGAACAGGTCGAAGGTCTGGTTCAGCACCCAGTCCGGCCGCGCCTCGGGGCGGTCGATCTTGTTGATGACGACGATCGGCGCGAGCCCGTGGGAAAACGCCTTCTGCGTGACGAAGCGCGTCTGCGGCATCGGCCCGTCAACGGCATCCACGAGCAGCAGCACGCAATCGACCATCGACAGCACGCGATCGACCTCGCCGCCAAAATCGGCGTGCCCCGGCGTGTCCACGATGTTGATGCGGTAGTCGCCCCAGC
>JAHFSF010000091.1 GCA_023265875.1 Gammaproteobacteria bacterium
CTGAACGACACGGCCGCGGCGACGGCTGCACGCGCTGCGACAGCAGGCTGAGCGCGCTCGGGTAGAACGTGGACTCACCGATGCCCATCAGCATCCGCAATGCGACCGACAGCAGCGCCACGAGACCGAGCGGTGCGCGAGTGCCCGCAGGGTTGTTGCTCATGACGATGGGATCCCCGTTGAGCTGCCGCCAGCGCCGCGCTGCGCCCGAACCGGTCAGCGGGCCGACGCGTTCAGTGCGCCGCCGCCAGGATCAGAGTTTCGCGTTCACGGAGAAAATGAAGCTCCTGCCCCAGGTTTCGAACCCGGCGGGAATATCGGGACGACCCAGGGTCGAGCGGTAGTAGGCGTCAGTCAGGTTCCTGCCTTCGAGGGAGACCTGGATGTTGTCCGTGAGCTGGTAGGACAGCGATGCCGTCACCCAGGTGATTGGATCTCCGATCTGCGACAGGCCGCCGACCGCGTCCGTGATTTCCGTGTACTCGCCGCTGTAGTCCGCCGCAAGCTGTGCCGACCAGTGCGGGTCCTCATAGATGAATGCCAGCGAGTACGCGGATTGGGAAACACCTTCGAGCTGGCCGACATTGACCCCGTCGATATACGCCTTGGTGTCCGTATAGGTGTAATTGGCGCGCACGCCAAAACCGTTGGCGAAGAAATGCTGCACGCCGAACTCGGCGCCCAGAACCTCGGCCTTGTCGCCGTTGGTCGGCCGGCTGATGTCGTATAGCACGGGCTGGCTGACCGGTGGAGTGCCGATCAGGCCGATGACGCCGATATCCTGATTCTCGAGGAGCTCATAGGTGATGAACTGGCTGATGTCCTTCCAGAACACCGCGAAATTCAGGATGGAGGTGTCATCGAAGTACCATTCGATCGAGAGATCGGCCTGATTGGCCTCGATCGGCTGCAGTTCTGCATTGCCGTCGTAAAAGATCGCAAACGTGCGGTCGAGCGTGTTGTCGGTCGCCGTCGGCGCCAGTTGATTCAGCGAGGGACGCGCGAGGACTTTCGACGCGGAGAGTCGCAGCAGCAGCTCCTCATTCAGCCAGTAGCCGAAGTTCAACGACGGCAGCAACTTGTCGTAACTGGCGTCCTGCCTGAACGGCTCCGCTTCGCTGTACGTCACGTCGGGACTTTCGGTCGGTATCTCCGGATGGGGGTCGACGATGGAAACGATCCGGTTGATCGCCGTTTTCGCGGTCGTGTCGGTCCTGAGCCAGCGGATTCCCGCATTGGCAAACCATGCATCGCGCTTCAGGTTAGCCTGCAGGTAGAAAGCGCTCGTGTCTTCCTCGATGTCATAGGACTGCACCGGGTTCAATTCCGGCAGGATGGCCGCGTAATCGTGCACGTGGACATTGCCCTCGAAATCGGTCCATGACTGCCCGTCGACTGCGCGCAAAGCGTCCAGGTACCTGGGCACGTCGAAGGTCACAAAGGTCCGCGGGTAATGGCCGCCGGCATTGCGCATGAAATGGGGCAGCCTGAGCTGGCGGACCACGTCCGCGCCCAGGTCGCTGAAGGTCAGCTGGTAATTGCCGCAGTACTGGCAGGAACCGCCGTTGGTATCGTTCTCGACCGTGTCGCGGGTCTTCTTGCGCGCCGTGTTCGAGACGCCGAAATCGAATGAGTTGACCGGACCCCATTCGACATCGATCGCTCCATTCAGCGTCATGCCGGTCACTTCGTCCGTGACGTTCGTTCCCGACAGGCCGATGTAATGCACTCCGTAGTCGTCATTTCCCAGTTCGCCATTCGCCAGCGCCGTCGCCAGGTCGCGGCCATCTTCCAGCGTCATCCTGATATCCGGCTGCGCATTGTTGTTCATGTGCACGAAGCCGGTATGGTGGCCGGCGATGCCGGATACGACCCAGGTGTCCTTGCCGCCCGAATCGCGTTCCGACCGCGAGGTGTAGACATCGGCGCCCAGCCTCAGGCGATCACTGGCCTGCCATGTGGCGTTCCAGCCGTACTGTGTCGTATCGACGACGCGATGCTCGATGATGGTTGACGCTTCGGGTATCAGCTCGGCGACCGTCATGTCGGTAACCCAGTGGTCGCGGATCGAGACGTCGCTCCAGCGATGCAGACCGGTCTCCTCGTCGAGAATGGAATCCTCGACGTAGTAGGATTCGTGATAACCGACAGTGGGTGCATCCAGGCGTGTAAACAGGGCATCGACCGTCATTTCGAAGGCGTCATTGACCTTCCACTGGAACGCACCCGTGATCGCGCTGCGCGTCTTCTTCTGGATCCGCGCACCGAAGCTGGTGCAGCACAGGCCCAGCAGCTCGCTTTCGTCAGCCGAGATCTGCCCGTCCCCATTCGCGTCGAACTGGCCCGGCGAGTCCGGATTGATGAAGAACTCATGCACCGCGTCCGACCGGACATCCACGTCGTTGTAGACGGCGGACAACAGGACACCGAACGTATCGTCCGCAAAGATATTGCTGTAGACCCCCGAGATCTTGGTTCCCATGTTCTCCGACAGATTGTTGTAATCGCCCTCCGCCGTCAGCGATGCATGCTGTCCCGGAATCGAGAACGGGCGCGCCGAGCTGAGGTTGATCGTGCCACCGATGCTGCCCTCCACGAGCGAGGCCTGCGGGGACTTGTAAACGTCGGCGCCGTGGATGACTTCCGCGGGCAACACGTCGAAAGCGAATTCACGGCCGTCGCCGTCGGTGGCCAGGATCCGGTTGTTCAGCGTCACGATGCTGTACGCGGGCCCGAGGCCGCGCACGTTCACATACTGGCCTTCGCCGCCCCGTGTCCGTTGCAGGGTGATGCCGGTGATATGCGACAAGGAGTCGGCGACGTTGGCGTCCGGGAACCGTCCGAGGTCCTCGGCCACGATCGAGTCGAGCACGATGCCGGCGTCGCGCTTGTTATCGCGCGACTGCACCAGGGACGCGCGGACGCCGGTGACGATGACTTCCTCGAGCTGCACTGACGATGCCTGCGGGCTCGTTGGAGTCTGCGCGACCGCCGCCTGCCCCGCGGCTCCCGCTCCGGCCAGAATCAGGCAGGTGGACGCAGACAGGCGACAGCTTGTACGGGAAGCCATGGATCCCCCTAGGCACCGGTTGTCTTGCGATTTGACGCTTTGGCGCTCGTTGATGCTAACATGCCGGTGGAATTTCGCCACATCGAAATTAAAGGAAACCAGGAACCATGTCCAACGGGGCGATGCGCGACACCAGCGACCGGCGGCGCCAGATCAGCACCATGGTCAAGCAGCAGGGCAGCGTGCAGGTCGCATCGCTGGTCTAGCAGTTCACGGTCTCGGCGCAGACCATCCGCAAGGATCTCAAGTACCTCTCCGAGCGTGGCGTCGCAACCCGCGCCTACGGCGGGGCGATCTCCACCGATGTCGTCGGCCTGTCCACCGAGGCTGCGCTCGAATCCAAACGGACCAGCCGGATGGCCGAAAAGGAGCGCATCGGCAAGGCGGCGGCGGCGATGGTCCAGCCGGGCGAGTCGGTGCTGCTCGATTCCGGCACCACGACCTTGCAGATCGCGCGGCACCTGCCGGACATCGAGGAGATCACGGTCGTCACCAACGATTTCGGCGTCCTGTCCGTGCTCGCGGGCAAGACCCGCATCCATGTCGTGGTGCTCGGCGGCACGCTGCGGCGCAAGAACCTCGCGCTCTACGGCGGCCAGGCCGAGGCGGCCATCGAAGGCCTGTTCGTGGACCGGCTGTTCCTCGGCGTCGACGGCTTCCATCTCGAGAAGGGCATCACGACCCACTTCGAGCCCGAGGCGACACTCAACCGAAAGATGGCGCGCGTGGCCCGGCAGGTGGTTGCCGTCACCGACAGCTCGAAATTCGGGCGGATCTGCCTGCACCGGATCATCGGCGTGGACGAGATCGACGTGCTGATCACGGATTCGGGCGCGCCCGATTACGTTGCCAAAGCCGGCGATTCCCTGAATTGCAAGGTCATCATCGCCTGACCGCCTGCGATTCGAAGAACGTGCGCCGCGCGTTGCTCCAGTAGATCTTGTCGATCACGCTGCGCGGAAGCTGCAGTCCCACGATATCCGCATCGATATCGTCGATCCGCTGCGTTTCCGCCGTGGCGAGATAGATCCAGTCGGACAGCCAGAATTCATGCGCTTCCTTGCGAAAACCGGCCGCTTCGGCGCCTGGATCGAAGGTGAGGTCGCTGCCGTACAGGATGCGATCCTGGTACCGCATGAGGAACTGGCGTACCTTGTCGCGGTCGCGGTGGGACTGGAACTGCACCTGAGTCATCCGCGCCGCCATGTCCACGACGGCATCCGGATACGCGTCGAGGAATGCGGCAAGCCGATCCACGCTCCACTCGAGGCTCGCAAGATGCGCGCCGACGAACGCGAGCCCGGGAGTGCGTTGCAGCCTGCGGTCGCGCGCGGCCATCTGCGCCTCGTAGGATGGCATCTCGGGGTGCAGGTACATGTGGTACTGCGGGTGTTCGCGGAAGTAGCTGCGATCGTTCTCGGTCGTCATTTCCTCGAGCGGCAACCAGCAGTTGCGGGGTTCCCCGGCGTGCCCGATCAGCGGCAACCCCAGTTCCCGTACGTGCCTGAAGACCGGATCGAGGCCGGGATCGTCGAGCATGACCAGGTCGCCGTGCGCATTTCGCACCGACATGCCGATGTTCTTCCAGACCTTCACGGCCACGGCGCCGCGCGCCACCGACCGGTCGAGCCGCGAATTCACGGCGGTAGCCCAGTCCGGCCGGCCCCAGCCGTCCATCGAGAAGGTCGTCGCGAAGTGAAACCGGCCCGGATCGGCCGCCGCCAGTTTGAGCGCTGCCTCTTCCTGCATCGCGAGCGACGTAAAATCCGGGTAGTCGACGTTGATCGACAACAGCTCGAAATTGTCCGCACGCGCCTGCTCGAGAAACGCCGCCTCGGAGGAATTCGCATGCACATGCGCATCGAATTTCCGCAGGCTCGTAAAATCCGCCCGCCCGTAGTATTCGGGCGTGGGCGCGACGCGGTTGGGAGCCGCGCAGCCCGGCAGCGCCAGCATCGAACCGAGACAGGCGGCCAGCAGCAGTGGTCGCCGGAGACCCGGCCCGATGGTCATGAGCGCCTCATTAAGTTAAATTACCTATAAAACGAAACTTTAAGTGATCAAACGCGCCTTACTTTATCGTTTGCCCAGCTCGACAGTTTATGCAAGCATCGATTGAACTGCCACCATCGGTCGCCCGGAGCCGGGGCCCTGGCGCCACTCCGGAGCCGGCATGAGCAAGGCAAACTGAATCATGACCAGCCGTCGCACGGTACTCGGCCTGCTGGGCGGCACCGCCGCCTACGGTGTATTGCCCAAGGTACAGGGGCAGGCGATCGACAGCGGAGATCCGGTCGCGACGATCGGCGATCGCGCGATGGAAATCCAGTTCGATTCCCGCCTGCACAGCCGGATCGTCGCGCGGTCCGCAGACCGCGCCGAGCCGATCACGGCCTGTGGCCCCAGCGAATACCTCGTCACCGCCGCCGGCGTCGCAATCGACTCTTTTACGCCGGGCGCCCGCCGCGTGGAGCAGGTCACGGACGTGCACGGTCGTGGCATATGCCACACGCTTCAGGGGGTAGCCGACGGAACGCTGGAGAAGACGGTGCGCGTCACGCTCCACGAGCGTTTCCCGGGTTTTGCTTTCGTCAACACCTCCTATCGCAATATCTCCGGTGCCGCGCTGCCGCTGGCACGGTGGGTGAACGGCGCACGACGGCTGCTGCCTGCGGCCGATGGCCCGGCATACTGGTCGTTCAGCGGCTCGAGTCACGAAGACCGCCGCGACTGGGTGCAGCCCGCCGGGCCCGGTTTCACGCAGCGCAACTTCATGGGCATGAACGCCAGCGACTACGGCGGCGGCACGCCGGTGGTGGACGTCTGGCGGCAGGATGTCGGAATGGCGGTCGGCCACGTGGAAACGCACCCACGACTGGTTGCCCTGCCATTGGACGTGACGGCTGACGGCGCACGCATCGCGGTCGAGTGCGACACCGCGATGACGCTCGCGCCCGGCGCAGAATTCACCACGCCGGAAACGTTCGTGGCCGTCCACCGCGGCGATTATTTCGCGACACTCACGGCGTATCGCGAGATCATGGCGAACCAGGGTCTCAGGGCGCCCAAGCCGAATGCAGGCTGCTACGAACCTGTCTGGTGCGCCTGGGGCTACGAGCGTGACTTCACGGTCGAGCAGGTCGTGGCGACATTGCCGAAGGCCCGCGAACTCGGCCTGGTCTGGGCCGGCGTCGATGACGGCTGGCAGACTTCCGAAGGCGACTGGTATCTCGACCCGAAGAAATTCCCGCGCGGCGACGCCGACATGATCGCGCTCGTGCAGAAGATCAAGGACGCCGGGATGAAGCCCAAGCTGTGGGTTTCACCGCTCGCAGTCGATCCGGGCACCGACCTGCTGCACGACGCGGCGGACATGTTGCTGCTGAATGAAGACGGTTCGGTGCGCGACGTCACCTGGTGGAACAGCTTCTATCTCTGCCCCGCATATCCGAAGACGGTTGAGCGCACCCAGGCGCTGGTCCGCAGGATCCTCGGGGACTGGGGATTCATGGGCCTGAAGATCGACGGGCAGCATCTCAATGGCGCCGCGCCCTGCTACAACCCGGCGCACAGGCATGCACGGCCCGAGGAATCGTTCGAGCGGCTGCAGGATTTCTGGAAAGTCATGTACGACACGGCGATGGCGATCAACCCCGAGGCCGTCGTGGAAATCTGCCCCTGCGGAACCTCGTATGCATTCCACAACATGCCCGCCATGAACCAGACGGTCGCGTCCGATCCGGAGTCATCGTGGCAGGTGCGGCTGAAGGGCAAGACGATCCGGGCCCTGATGGGCCCGTCAGCAGCTTTCGCGGGCGATCACGTAGAACTCAGCGACCACGGTGACGACTTCGCATCGACCGTCGGCATCGGCGCGATCGTCGCGACCAAATTCACCTGGCCCAGCGATCCGCGCCCCGGGAATGGCCTGGTCCTGACGCCGGCGAAGGAGCAGTTGTGGCGCAGGTGGATTGCGCTCTACAACGCGAAGAAACTCTCGACCGGCCATTATCGCGGTGAACTGTACGACATCGGCTTCGACCGGCCCGAGGCGCACGCGATCGAGAAGGGTGGCCGGCTGTACTACGCTTTCTATGCCGACCGCTGGGACGGACCGATCGAACTGCGCGGACTCGATTCACGGCCCTATGCCGTCATCGACTATTTCAATGACAAGCCACTGGGCATGGTCAAGCCGGGCAGCAATCGCCTGCCGGTCGCATTCGAGCGATTCCTGCTGCTCGAAGCAACGCCGGCGGCCGGCACTACATGACTTCCACGCCGACCGGGACGCGCGCCTGGCTGTGGTATGCCATCGCGACGACAGTGCTATGGGGATTCTGGGGGGCGTTCACCGGCACTTCGGCGCAGCGCGGCTTTCCCGAGACACTCGTGTACTGCGTCTGGTCGCTGACGATGATCCCGCCGGCGCTGCTGGTGCTGGGGCGAACTGGCTGGCGGCTCGAGCACGATGCGCGATCCGTGATCTACGGCCTGGTCATCGGGCTGCTCGGCGCGGGCGGCCAGATGATCCTGTTCTACACGCTCACGAAAGGCCCGGCGTACCTTGTCTTTCCGGTCATCTCGCTGTCACCCGTCGTCACGATCGCGCTGTCGTACCTGCTGCTCAGGGAACGAACCACGCGGATCGGCGTGGTGGGCATCGTGCTGGCCCTGATGGCGTTGCCCTTGTTCGATTTCTCGCCGCAGGGGTTGCACGCGCACGCGGGTGTCGACTGGCTGGTTTTGTCCATACTCGTGATGGCCTGCTGGGGCGTGCAGGCGTACTTCATGCGGCTCGCCAATCGCACGATGAGCGCCGAAGGAATCTTTTTCTACATGATGCTGACGGGGCTCCTGCTCGCGCCGGTCGCGTGGGCCATGACCGACTTCAGCCAGCCGATCAACTGGGACTGGATGGCCCGTACCTGGCCGCGCTGATCCAGGTCCTGAACGCCATCGGGGCGCTGTTGCTGGTCTATGCCTTCCGTTACGGCAAGGCCCTGATCGTCTCGCCGCTGACGAACGCGGGGGCGCCGTTGATGACCGCCGTCGTTTCGCTGCTGGTGATCGGCGTCATGCCCGCGGGCCTGAAGCTCGTGGGACTCTGTCTTGCGCTGGCGGCGGCCCTGCTCCTGTCGCTGGCGGACGGGGAAGCCAGCCCGGCCGCGGAGCACTGATGCGGGCCATTCTCGATCTGATCGCACGCCACCGGTCCGGCGCGGCCGGTGGGATGTATTCCGTCTGCTCTGCGCACCCCATTGCGATCGAGGCGGCACTGCTGCACGCGCTGCGCAACGGCGCGTCGATGGCCTTCATCGAAGCGACCTCGAACCAGGTCAACCAGGACGGCGGTTACACCGGCATGCTGCCGGCCGCGTTCCGGGACTTCGTGCACGCAATCGCCGATCGCGTCGGCATAGCGCGATCACGCGTCGTGCTGGGCGGTGATCATCTGGGTCCGAACCCGTGGAAGGCGCTGCCCGCGGGATCCGCGATGGGCGCCGCGGAAAAAATGGTTGCGGAGTACGTCGAGGCGGGCTTTCGCAAGATCCACCTCGATTGCTCGATGCCCTGCGCGGGCGATCCCGGACACCTGCGGGAAGAGGCCATCGCACGGCGCAGCGCGAGCCTGTGCGCAGTCGCCGAGCGCGCCTGGTTGCGCGCGGGCGGTGAACCACCCGTCTACGTGATCGGCACCGAAGTGCCCGTGCCCGGCGGCGCAGCCAAAGGCCACGGTGAAGTCGCCGTCACGACGCCGGAGGCGGCGCGCACCACGATCAACATTCATCGGGAGGTATTTGCAGACGCCGGCCTGGACCAGGCATGGCTGCGCGTGATCGCGGCCGTCGTGCAGCCCGGAGTCGAGTTCGACAACTGGAACGTGGTCGATTACGACGCGGGCAAGACCGGCGCGCTCTGTCGCGTGCTCGCGGACTTCCCGGATCTCGTGTTCGAGGCGCATTCGACCGACTACCAGACTCCCGCAGCGCTCGCAGCGCTCGTGCGGGATCACTTTGCGATCCTGAAGGTCGGCCCTGGTGTCACCTTCGCCGTGCGCGAAGCGCTCTGGGCGCTCGATGCGATCGAACGGGAGTGGATCGGCACGGGGCGCGCGTCGCGGCTGCGGAAAATCGCGATCGAGCGCATGAAGGCCGACCCGCAGCATTGGTCCGGTTACTACCCCGCAGGCGCAGCCCGGCTCGACATCGACCTGCAATACAGCCTGAGCGACCGGATCCGCTATTACTGGTGCGACGCCGACATCGCCGCCGCGCAGCGGCGCCTGTTCGACAACCTTGCGAAGGAGCCGCCGCCGTCCGCGCTTGTCAGCCAATACCTGCCCGCCGCTTTCCGCGCAGGCGGCAGCGGCCGGTCGCGCATTGCGCCGCAATCCCTCGTGGTCGAACACGTCTGTGGC
>JAHFSF010000092.1 GCA_023265875.1 Gammaproteobacteria bacterium
TCATCGACCGAATCAGCGATGCACGTCTGGCCGAGGGTGTGAGTAATGCGACGGTGAACCGCACTCTGGAGGTCCTCCGGGCCATCCTCAGGAAGAGCGTTCAGGAATGGGAATGGCTCGACCGGGCGCCGAGGGTACGAATGCTGAAGGAGCCGACGCGCCGCGTGCGGTTCCTCACTCGGGAGGAGGCAGACAGGCTCCTCGCGGAACTCCCGGCGCACTTGGCAGACATGGCTGCGTTCTCGTTGGCGACAGGATTGCGCCGCGGCAACGTGACCGGTCTGCAGTGGGCGCAGGTCGATTTGGTGCGACGGTTGGCGTGGATTCATCCCGACCAGGCCAAGGCTCGAAAGGCCATCGCGGTCCCGCTGAATGCGGAAGCCGTGTTGATCATTCGGCGGCGAAAGCAGCAGGTAGGGAAGCATCCGACGCACGTGTTCAGCTTCCAGGGGAAGTCGATCTATCAGGTCAGCACGAAAACTTGGTACTCGGCACTTGAGTGCGCAGGCATCCAGGACTTTCGCTGGCATGACCTGCGTCATACCTGGGCGAGCTGGCACGTGCAAAACGGCACGCCACTGCACGCATTGCAGGAACTGGGAGGTTGGGAGAGTCCGGAGATGGTGCGCCGATATGCCCACTTTTCAGCGGAGCACTTGGCGCCGTATGCGGACCGACTGTGCGCGCTGCGGGTGGTGACGGAAGGGCCTCATGGCACAAATCTGTCACACGCTGCAAATGACCAAGGCTCACGCATCGCGTAAGCCCTTGTTGTAGTTGGCGCGCCCGGAGGGATTCGAACCCCCTACCCCTTGGTTCGTAGCCAAGTACTCTATCCAGATGAGCTACGGGCGCGTGTTTTGTCCGCCTGGCCGAGGCAGGAATTCTAGCGTGGGCGCGGACTCTACATCGATCGGTCGAAACCGCGCAATGGGTGTCTCTAGTCCTCAGGCGCGGCCTGTGCAGTTCGGGGCATCCCGTGAGTGCCCAATCCGATGGGACATCATTAGACTGCTGCGATGAACGACACCGGTGACAGGCCAGGTCCGTGGTGGCGGCGCACGGGCCTCGACGTGGTCGAGGGTCGCCTGCGGTTTGCCGGTCACGACGCCGAGGCCATCGCCCGCGAACACGGCACGCCGCTGTACGTCTATGACCCCGATCGGCTGGCGGTGAACGTCGGCCGGCTGCAGGCCGCCTTCGATCGCGCGCAGCTGCGGCACCGGATCCATTACGCACTGAAGGCCAACCGACTGCCGGCGTTTCTCGCGCGGCTGCGCTCGCTCGGCACGGTCGGCATCGATGCCTGTTCGCCGCAGGAAGTGACGCTCGCGCTCGGCGCCGGGTGGAAACCGGAGGACATCTCCTTCACCGGCACCAACCTCAGCGAGCGCGACCTCAACGTGATCCTGGCGCAGCCGGTGATTCTGAACCTCGATTCGCTGAGCGCGATCCGCCGGGTGGGCCGGCGGGCGCCGGGGCGCGCCATCGGACTGCGCGTCAATCCGCAGGTCGGCACCGGCTACTCAGCGCAGCTCACCTATGCCGGCGAGAAGCCGACCAAGTTCGGCATCTATGCGGACCGGTTCGACGAGGCGCTGTCCCTCGCGCGTGATTGCGGACTCGAGGTGCAGGGACTGCATTTCCACATCGGGTCCGGCTGGCTGCGCGCAGGTCTGGATACTTTTCTCGAGGCGGTGATGCGCGGCGCGGAACTGGCACGCCGCGTTCCCGGGCTGCGGTACTTCAACATCGGCGGCGGCCTGGGCATCCCGCTGCAAGCGTCGGATCAAGGCGTCGATCTCGACGCCTACGCGCAGGGGATCGCACTTTATCTGGGCCCGCTGAGAATCGCCATCTTCGCCGAGCCCGGCGACTTCTTGGTCAAGGATGCCGCGATCCTGCTGACGGAAGTCGTCACGGTCGAGGATAAGGGCGGCACCCGTTTCGTCGGGGTCGACTGCGGGTCGAATGCCTTTAACCTGCCGGCCGTTTATCACTTTCACCAGGAGATCGTGTTGTGCCGCGCCGCGGACGCGCCACCGGCGATGAGCTGCACGGTCGCAGGCCATATCAACGAGGCTGGCGACGTGTTCGCCGAGAATTGCCGTCTTGCGAACGTTCGCGAGGGCGACGTGCTGGCCTTCCTGGGCGCCGGTGGCTATGGCGCCTCGATGGCCTCGTATCACTGCGCCCGACCGCCTGCGCGCGAGCTCGTCCTGGAATAAATGGCGGAGAGAGAGGGATCCAAACGGCTCTCCAACCTAGTGAACGATAGTGGCCTTTCAATTACACCGAATATCGATACCCCCAACTGTTACCCACAAATATCAGGCCCTGGGTGACGGAAATATTCAAGTGACCGGGCTGGCACCAACCCCCCCCCCGCATCGGCACGATCGACTATCCCAGCTGCGAACCCTGCAGAAACCGCGGAACGGCCGGAATGTGCCCAGAAAAGCCGTCAGACCTCACTGTCCTCGGAAAACTACTTGCCGATAATCGATAACTAGTATATCGTTTATCATTATGTCAGTTTTCGGAGTCGTCAGATGAAACATTCCTCCGTCCTCCCTGTGGCTTGGGTCACGTTGCGCACCCTGATAGTCCTCAACTGGGTATACGGTGCGCTGATCTTCTTATTTCTGCTGATCAGTTTTCGGGCCGAGGAATGGACGTGGCGAGCGCTCGGCGTCGGCAGCATTGCCGGGCATGAGGGCATCGTCGCTGGGATGCGCTCGATTATGGTGATCGGGATCGTATCGGTGCCGATCGCCTTCGTCTTCTTCCGCCAGCTTCTGCGCATTGTCAGATCGGTGCGCGCGGGCGAGCCCTTTGCGGTGGAGAATGCAGGGCGGCTGAAGGTCATCGCCTGGGCGCTTCTCGCGCTTCAAGTCCTTCACATCTGCGTGGTTGCGATTGCTTCCGCCGTATCCACCAAGGAAGTGCCGCTGCGCATCAGCGGCAATTTCAACCTCAGCGGCTGGCTCGCGATCCTGCTTCTGTTCGTGCTGGCGCAGGTCTTCCTGGAAGGCGCGCGGATGCATGATGACCTTGAGGGCACGGTCTGATGGCCATCGTCGTCAAGCTCGACGACCTGCTCCACCAGCGGCGGATGACCCTAACGGAGCTCGCCGAACGGATTGATATCACGCTGCCCAATCTGTCGATCCTAAAGACCGGTAAGGCGCGTGCGATCCGCTTCTCGACGCTGGAGGCGATCTGCGCTGTGCTCGGCTGCCAGCCCGGCGACCTCCTCGAATTCCACTCCGATTCCCGCGCGGCCGAACATTTGCGCACAGGTTAAGAAATGCCCGCTGCAGATGCTTCCGCTGCTGATGTTCGAGTTTGCCTGGAAGACAACCTGGCTGCTCGCCTTCGGTCTCCCGCAGTGGTCCGCCGGACAGATGCCGCCGACCTTCACCGAGGACTTCCGGAATATCGTGCTCGGCGTGATTCTGATGCCGATCGTCATCCCGTGGGGTTACGTTTATCGCCACTACATCAGGCAGCCGGCAGCCCGTTGGCGCTGATTGGCGCGTGTCCGCCGACGAGCCATCTCGAGATGCTGCGAGCCCGCATGAGACGGGCTGAGAATCTACGGACGAAGAAAGTGCCGTGAATTACGGCCGATATCGTTCTATATCATTGATTTACAAAGATAAATTTGGCGGAGAGAGAGGGATTCGAACCCTCGATGGGCTTTTGGCCCATACGCCCTTAGCAGGGGCGCGCCTTCGACCACTCGGCCATCTCTCCTGATCGCCCTCCCTGTCCCGGGAAGGGGCGCCGATGATACTGGCCGGGCCGGGGCCCGGTAAAGGCCGTGGCTTGCGGATTCAGAGGCTGGCGACGGCGGGTGGCGGGCCGTGGGCGGCGCCGTCTTCTTTTTCGTGCTGGATGCGGTCGTAGATTTCTTCGCGGTGGACGCCGACTTCCCTGGGCGCGTGCACGCCGATGCGTACCTGGTTGCCCTTGATGCCGAGCACCGTCACGGAAACGTTATCGCCGATCATGAGCGCTTCGCCCACGCGGCGGGTCAGGATGAGCATTGCCCTGTTCTCCCCATGTTCTCGTTATTCAGCGGATTCCCCGGACCGAAAAATCATAGCACAGGGCATCTTGGGGACATTATGTAAAATCAATGACTTACTGCGACATCGAGTCCATAGGCCCGGTGCAGGGCCCGCACCGCGCGTTCCAGGTCTTTTTCCGCAACCAGCACGCTGATCTTGATTTCGGAGGTCGAGACCAGCCGGACATTGATGGATTCAATGAAAAGCGCCTCGAATAGCCGCGTCGCGACCCCGGCGTGACTGCGCATGCCGCTGCCGACCACCGCCACTTTCGCCACGCGATCGTCGCCGGTGACGCTCGCACCCCGGTAGCGGGCGGCCGCCTCGCGGGTGAGTTCCAGGGCCTGCTGGTAGTCGTCGCGGTGCACGGTAAAACTGAAATCGACGCTCTTCTCGTGCGCCGTGTTGACGACGATCATGTCCACCTCGATCGCGCCATGTGAAATCGGCTTCAGGATCGCATGCGCAACACCGGGCTCGTGCGGGACGCCAGCGACGGTAATCACGGCTTCGTCGCGGTTGAAGGCGATTCCGGACACGACGGGGGCTTCCACTCGGGGGTCCTCCTGGCAGATCAATGTACCCGGTCCGGGCTCGAAACTGGACAACACGCGCAATTTCATTCCGTAACGTGCGGCGAACTCGACCGAGCGCAGGTGCAGCACCCGCGAGCCCTGCCCCGCGAGCTCCAGCATTTCCTCGAAGCTGACGCAGGGCAGGCGCCGTGCCTCGGGCACCATGCGTGGGTCGGTCGTGTAGACACCGTCCACGTCAGTCAGGATCTGGCATTCGTCGGCCTCGAGCACGACGGCGAGTGCGACCGCTGTCGTATCGGAGCCCCCGCGACCGATGGTGGTCAGGTCGCCGCCCTCAGCGCGGCCCTGGAAGCCCGCGACCACGGGCACGACGCCCCCGGCAAGGTCTTTCTTGAGTCCCGTGGCCTCGACGCGCTCGATCCGCGCGCGGCCGGCATGGGCGGTCGTCTCGATCGGCAATTGCAGCGCATTCCACGAGCGGGCCTTGCGGCCCAGCTGGTTGAGCGCCATCGCGACCAAGGCGGTTGAAACCATTTCGCCGGTCGCGAGCAGCGCATCGAGCTCGCGCGCGTCCGGTTCCGGGCAGACTTCGCGCGCGAGCTCGACCAGGCGATCGGTCGTGTCGCCCATGGCGGAGACGACGACCGCGACCTGGTGGCCCTTCCCTGCCAGCGCGTCGATCTGCGTGGCGACCGCGTGAATGCGCGCCACGGAACCGACCGAGCTGCCGCCGTATTTCTGGACGATCAGGCTCATGCGGGAATGGACAGCCGGGTTGAACTCTTCAGTCGTTCCATCGAAAAGAGCGCGCTGACGTCGGTCAGGTTCGGTACGCGCGCGATCAGCTCCTTGTAGACGCGGTCATAGCCCGCGATGTCCGGCACGGTGACCTTCAACAGGTAATCGACATCGCCGCCGATCCGGTGACATTCGGAGATTTCGTCCATGGACGCAATGACTTCCGCGAGCTTCTCCGCCCAGGCGGCGCTGTGCTCACGCGTCTTGACCCGCACGAAGATCGTGAGCCCGAGACCGATCTTCTCCGGGTCCACCAGCGCGACGCGGCCCCGGATGATGCCGTCCGCTTCCAGGCGCCGGATGCGCCGCCAGCAGGGATTGTTGGAGAGACCGACCCGGTCCGCGATCTGCTGGATTGGCAGCGAAGCGTCCGATTGCAGGAGCCAGAGGATTTCCCGGTCGATCTTGTCGAGCGTGGCCATTCATACTTTATAGCAATTTTTCCCAATAAATAGCAATATCTTGGCACCAATTGGGATTATTTTTGATTCCCTTGGGAATATCGTAACCAAGGGTTTGTATCCGGGGTGGCACCGATGAGTTCCTGGAATCGCTTTTTCACCGAGCACCCCGCCGCCGTCAACGAAACCTACTTCCAGCACCTCGTCAATGCCTGGCGCTTCGCCTTTCGCATGATCGGTGGCGGCTTCGTCTGCCTGCTGCACGGCTTGTTCCCATTTGCCTTCTGCTTCAAGGCCAGCGACACCATCTGCGAGTTGTTCGACCGCATGGTCACCAACCGCCGGATGCTCGTGAAGTCGCCGCCACTCGCTGCGGAATCCCGGCGAGCAGCCTGACACAGGACCGGTCCGGGTCCGCCCGGTAATTCGAGCCTTCGAGATGCGCGGCCGCAGCGGCTGTCAGCTCCGGTGCAGCCGGACCTGCAGCTCGCGCCGGCGGTAGTCGATGATCAGCGTATCGAGCAGGCCCAACACGTCCATGCCGATCAGCATCACGGGCTCCTCGGTCATTTTCCAGTGCTGGAAGATCGAAAAGTCGGCAAAGGTCATGGCGGCATTGCGGACGATCACATCGCCCATCGCAATCGATGGCGTTGAAACACGATCGCCGGTCTGGGCATCGAGCGTCGCGCCGATCACCGTGTCCGGCGTCGCCACGCCGCGTGCGCGATGCTTCGCCAGCGCCTCGCGCAAGGCCACGTTGCCAAGCGTGGACTGGCCGCCCGTGTCGATGATCGCCTTGGTGCGCACGCCGCCGAGGTAAGCGTCCACCACCAGCAATCGC
The DNA here is from genome assembly GCA_023265875.1 of Gammaproteobacteria bacterium. Lineage (GTDB taxonomy): Bacteria > Pseudomonadota > Gammaproteobacteria > Steroidobacterales > Steroidobacteraceae > SCUD01. Next base: position 6,656 of record JAHFSF010000092.1, read on the forward strand.
CCGCGCATGATTTTCACCGGGATGACCATGAAGCCGCTTGGCGCCTTTTCGTTGCGCGATCGCATGATCGTGATCCGGTCGCCGCGGAAATCGATGTGGATGCGCTTGCCCGCGAGTCCATCCGTGCCGAGGACGCCCTCGGCGCCGCCGAGCGCGTCCGGGATGACCGGCAGGCGCCCGGGCTCCATCAGCAGCTCGCCGATTTCCAGGGTCCTGACGGGGACCATCGGCACCATGACCGTGCCGGTCGCACCCTGCAGCCGCGCCGTGCCCGGAAAAGGCGCCCGGATGCCCAGCGCCTCGGTGATTTTCGCGGTCAGCGCAGAGTGAGTCGCACCCGTATCGAGCACCAGCCGGAAAGGCCCCTGGCCGTTGATCTCGACTGGTGCCCAGATGCGGCCGATGCGGTCGCGCCGCGTCGGTGCGACGAAGCGCGGCTCCGGAGCGACGACCGACACCTCGGCCAGCGGCGACGGGACCGCGGTTGGAACCAACTCCGCAGGGGCCGGCGTCCCGGCCTGCTCGCTCAGGCCGAGCAACAGCAGCGCGGACAGCATCATGGCTTGCACAACAATTCCGACTGCCGCAGGAGGCTCAGGTTCCTCCGAGCTTGCCGGCGACCAGTGCCAGCACGGATGTGAGGGCCGCAGCGAGTCTCGAGGGGTCGCTGCCGCCCGCCTGCGCGAAGTCCGCGCGGCCGCCGCCGCGGCCGCCCACCTGGCTGGCGACCTGACCGGCCAGCTCGCCAGCCTTGACCCTCCCGGTCAGGTCCGGGGTGACGCCGGTCACGATGATCACCTTGCCATCCCCGGTCACGGTCGCGAGCACTATCACGGCAGAGCCGAGCCTGCCCTTCAGCGAATCAACGGTCTCGCGCAACGCGTCTGCATCGGCGCCGTCGATGGCGGTCGCGAGCACATTGACGCCGCCGACCTTCACCGCATTCGCCGCCAGGTCCCCGTGGCCGCTGGCCATGAGCCTGGATTTCAGCTTGGCGAGCTCGCGCTCGAGCTTCTTCTGCCGCTCGAGCAGTTGCGCCACCTTGTCCTCGACCTCGGCGGGCGTGCCCCGCACCAGCGCCGCCACGCGTTTCAGCGCACCATCGGTCGCCTTCACGGCCGCGAGCGCGCCTGCGCCCGTCACGGCCTCGATCCGGCGGATGCCGGAGGCGATGCCGCCCTCGGAGGTGATGCGAAAGAGGCCGATGTCGCCGCTGCGATGCACATGCGTGCCGCCGCACAGCTCAGTCGAGAAATCCCCAAACGACAACACACGCACGACCTCGGCGTACTTTTCGCCGAACAGCGCCATCGCGCCCGACTTGACCGCCTCGCCATAGGGCAGCTGGCGGATCACGGCCGGCGCGTTGCCCCGGATCTCCGCATTGACCAGGTTTTCGATGGTTTCGAGTTCCGCGGGCGTCACCGGCTGCGTGTGCGAAAAATCGAAGCGCAGCCGATCGGGCGCAACGAGGGAGCCCCTCTGCATCACATGGATCCCGAGGACCTTGCGCAGCGCCGCATGCAACAGGTGCGTCGCCGAGTGATTCAGCACCGTCGCCTGGCGGGTCTTCGCGTCCACTCGCGCCGTCAGCCGGTCACCGAGTTGCAGCGCACCGGACTCCAGCCGGCCGATGTGCAGGTGGGCATCGCCGAGTTTCTGCGTGTCGGTCACGGCGAATCGCGCGCCGGCATTCTCGAGCACGCCGATGTCTCCCACCTGTCCGCCCGCTTCGGCGTAGAACGGTGTCCGGTCGAGCGCGACCTGCAGTGCATCGCCGGTGGCGGCCGATTTCACTTCGACGCCGTTCTTCAGGATGGCGCGGATCGTGCCATCACCCGTCAGCGAATCGTAACCGTAGAACTCACTTTCGGCCTCGAGCTCCGGCTGGACGCGCAGATCGACGCCGAAGCGGCTCGCGGCGCGACCGCGCTCGCGCTGGCCCTCCATTGCGGTCTCAAAGCCGGAAGTGTCGAGCGACAGACCGCGCTCGCGCGCGATGTCGGCCGTGAGGTCCACCGGAAATCCGAAAGTGTCGTAGAGCCTGAAGACGGTTTCGCCCGGAATGGTCTTCCCTTTCAGGCGCTTAATCGCGTCCTCGAGCAGTCCCATGCCGTTGGCGAGCGTCTCCGCGAAACGGTCCTCTTCCTGGCGCAGCACGCGCGAGGCGTGATCCGCGCCGATGGCGAGCTCCGGATAGGCCTCGCCCATCTGTTCGACGAGCGCCGGCACCAGGGCGTGGAAGAACGGTTTTTCCTGGCCGAGCTTATAGCCGTGCCGGATCGCGCGGCGGATGATCCGGCGCAACACATAACCGCGGCCATCATTGGCCGGCAGCACGCCATCCACGATCAGGAACGTGCAGGCGCGGAGGTGGTCCGCGATGACGCGCAAAGAAGGGCCCTTGCGGCCCTTCTGCCCGGTCGCCCTCGCGGCTGCAGCGAGCAGGCCCTGGAACAGGTCGATCTGGTAGGTCGAATGCACGCCCTGCATGACGGCAGCCGTTCGCTCGAGGCCCATGCCGGTATCCACCGAAGGTTTCGGCAGCGCCGTGGTGCGGCCGTCGCCGGCCCGCTCGTACTGCATGAACACGAGGTTCCAGATCTCGACGTAGCGGTCGCCGTCTGCGTCTGGTGAGCCCGGCGGGCCGCCGGCGATGCCGGGGCCGTGGTCGTAGAAGATCTCGCTGCAGGGGCCGCAGGGGCCGGTGTCGCCCATCGCCCAGAAGTTCGAATCCTCGCC
>JAHFSF010000211.1 GCA_023265875.1 Gammaproteobacteria bacterium
GTTGGGGTGGGCCGTGCCGCGGCGGATCGGCACCGCGCCCGAGATCAGGTAGTTCAGGCCCTGGTTCGCGAGCGCCGCCACCTGCGCATCGAGCAATGCCAGGTCGATGGCCTGCCCCCGCCCCGATTGTTCGCGTTCATGCAGCGCCGCGGTGATCGCGGCGACGGCGTACAGCCCGGTGATCAGGTCGGAAACGGCGACGCCCACCTTGACCGGCCCCGCGCCTGGCTCGCCGTCCGCCACGCCGGTGAGGCTCATCAGCCCCGACATCGCCTGGATCATCGCGTCGTAGCCGGCATCGCCCGCATTCGGGCCGTCCTGTCCGAAGGCGGAGATGGAGCAGTAAACGAGCCGCGGGTTCAGGCCGCGCATTTCCTTTTCATCGAGCGTGTATTTCGCGAGCGCGCCGACCTTGAAGTTCTCGATCACGACGTCGGCCCGCAGGGCGAGTTCGCGGATCAGCAACTGCCCGGCGGGCTTGGTGAAATCGATCGCCAGCGAGCGCTTGCCGCGATTGACGGCGAGGTAATAGGCGGCCTCGCCCGTGTCAACGCCTTCTGCATCTTTCAGCCACGGCGGGCCCCAGTGCCGCGTGTCGTCACCGGCGCCGGGCTTCTCGATCTTCCAGACCGTCGCGCCGAAGTCGGCGAGGCATTGCGTCGCCCAGGGACCGGCCAGTATCCGGCTGAGGTCGAGGACCTTGATGTCGCTGAGTGGACCCACAGTTAATCGGCACCGGATCGCGCGCCTGGAAATGAACCGGCCTTGACCAGCATGCCGGGGACGGGCCGGCCAAATTGCTGTTGCAGCCAGCGGCCGGTCGCGATCGTTCGATCGAGATCGATGCCCGTCGCGATACCCATCCGCTCGAGCATGTAGAGCAGGTCCTCGGTCGGGATATTGCCGGTCGCTGCCGGCGCAAACGGACAGCCGCCGATTCCGCCGACGCTCGCGTCGATGACGCTGGCGCCGCCTTCGACCGCGGCGTAGGCATTCGCGATGCCGGTATTGCGCGTGTTGTGAAAATGGGCGCGCAGCGGCATATGCGGCAGGACGCCCTGCAGGCGCCGCAACAGATCGGTCACCTGGCTCGGCACGCCGACGCCGATCGTGTCCGCTATCGCGATCTCGACCGGATTTCCATCGGCGACCGCGCGCGCGATCGCGATGACTTTCTCCGGCGCCACCTCGCCTTCGAAAGGACAACCGAAGGCCCCGGAGATGGTGACCTGGGCGCGGATGCCGGCAGCGTGCGCGGCCGGGGCGATGGCGAGCCAGTCGTCGATGGACTCGCGGGTCGTCACGCCCTGGTTGCGTTCGTTGAAGGTGTCTGTCGCGAATACCACCATGCCGATTTCGTGGCAGCCCGCCGCGGCCGCGCGGTCGAAACCGCGCCGGTTCAGGACCAGCCCGATGTAGCGGACGCCTGCCGGCCTTGGCAGCGCCTTCATGACGTCTTCGGCATCGGCCATCTGCGGCACGCGCTTCGGGTTCACGAAACTTGCCGCCTCGAGCCGCCGTGTGCCGGCCGCGACGACGCGGTTGATGAATTCGACCTTGGCGCTCGTGGGAAACACGCCCGGTTCGTTCTGCAGCCCGTCGCGCGGGCCGACTTCGACGATTTCAATGGTTCGGGAAGTCATCAGGATCCCGTGTTTGCCCGCTAACTTGTATCATTATGGCGCTTCCGCGCGAACCCGAGGCCTCCGGAACGGTCATACGGATGTCCATGCGAATTGACAGGGAGGCGTCGGCGCCCCGGTGGCCGGGCTTCAAATCCGATGGAAAAAATCCGGCTGATTGCCATTCCCTTGCTCCTGGCCCTGCTCTGCGCAGGCCCTGCCCAGGCTGCGGGACGCATCCTTGGCCACTTCAAGGACAGGGTTTACACCAACCACGAGCAGCTCTTCACGGTAAGGTCGCCGTTCCCCGAGGAGCCGACGATCCAGGACGGCCGCGACCCGCAGAACGACGGCGCGGGCGCGGTGTCCTTCATCGACGGCTTCGGCCGGCTGCTCGGCATCCTCTATATGAATAGCCACGACGCCGAGGCGTTCGCCCGTGCCGACGAAGCTGCAGCACAGAAATTCCTGCACGACTGGTATCACGACAAGGCCTTTCCTTCGCTGATCCAGGTGAGCCTGCCGCAGGCGAGGATCCTGCGCGATGAAGCCGGGAAGATCGCCGGCCAACCCGCGTGGATCGCGGTCGCCTACCTGCCGGGCGGATCGCCGTTCGGCCGGAGCGTGCACGACGACGATGAACCCGTGCACGGGGACTCCTGGCGCGGAATGGCGGTCGTGGCAAACGGTCAGCGCTATTACCTGTTGATGACTGAACTGCGCGTCGATGCCCTGGCCACCAGGGACTGGACGTACGACCCCCAGGCGGACGACTGGAACGCGTTCCTGCCGCAACTTGACGATTTGTACCACCGGATCACGTTCCGGTAATCAAGGAGACTTCAGACATGTTCAATTCCCGATTCACGACAGCCGCGCTGATCGCGCCCGTTGCGATCGCGTTCCTTGCACTGGCCGCCTGCGGCCAGAAAACGCCGCCCACAAGCGAAACGCCGGCCGTGCAGGCCGCGATCGACAAGGATGCGGACCTGAAGGCGAGGGAAGAGGAGCTCGCGCGCAAGGAAGCCGAAATTGCGCTGAAGGAGCGCGAACAGGACCTCGCGCGGCGCGAGGCGGAGCTTGCGCAGAAATCCGCGAAGCCGGCGGCAACCAGGCCCGCGGCTGCACCCAGGCCCGCGACGAGCACTGCGGCGGCCACCGCGCCGGCACCGAAGCCAGCCGGCCCGAAGCAGTACACCATTGCGGCAGGCACTTCGCTTTCGGCGCAGCTGCCGGCGACCATCTCGACCAAGACCGCGCGCGTCGGCGATCGCATCGCCGGCAACCTGTCCTCGGACCTGGTCGTGGACGGCAAGGTCATCGCGAAGGCGGGCGCACTGCTGCAGGGTTCGGTGACCGAGGTCATCTCCGGCAGCCGGAAGATCGGCGGTACGCCGACGCTCGG
>JAHFSF010000212.1 GCA_023265875.1 Gammaproteobacteria bacterium
TGCACAACCTGGAGACGCTGGCGCAGCAGGCGAAAAAACCGGGGCCGAAATTCGTGTTCGCGCATTTCGTGCCACCGCACCATCCCTATCTGTTTGATCGCGAAGGCCATGTACTGCGACGCGCGAACCTGTCCGACCAGTTCCAGTTCCAGAAGCGGCTCTGGGAGCAGCGCCAGCCCTATCGCGACCAGCTCATCTACATGAATGGCAGGATCACGACGGTCATCGACCGCCTGGTCGCGGAGTCCGCCCAGCCGCCGATCATCGTCCTGCAGTCGGATCACGGCCCGAATCTGCTTACCGGCCTGCCGCTGCCGGAGCAGCGGCGCATTCGCATGGCGAATCTTGCGGCGTTCTACCTGCCGGGCGCCCCGGGCAAGCTGATGCCGGACGACGAGACGCCGGTGAACCAGTTCCGGCGCATCTTTAATCAATACTTCAATGCCGGCCTGCCGCTGTTGCCGGACCGCTATTTCGCTTCCACCTACCTGAGGCCCTACGAACTCATCGAGGTGGACACGCGGGGTGTAGAGTTGACGCCACCCGTGAAGTGATGTGGCAATATGTGATCGAATCGGCGGGTAATGCACCGGCCCGGTTGCTGTCATGGCAGGTGTCAACGAGCGGAGTCACACCCTTGTTACGCACGACCCGAATCAGGCTCGCCAGCGCCGTCACGCTCGTTATCGCAAGCGTCGCGCGGGCGGATGCCTATATCGACCCGGGCACCGGCTCCATGCTGCTGCAGATGCTGGGCGCCGCGGTCGCGGGTGGAATTTTCTACTTCCATGAGTTGCGTTCGAAGATCATGGCGCTCTTCTCGCGCCGGTCAGCCGCTCCCGCTGACACCGGCGAGCAGCAGGCAGCCGATGACCCACTTCGGTGATCGGCACGAACCGCAGCCCACGCTCGTTTCGGGATCCCGACGCGTTCCTCGTAGAACATGAAGGGCGGCTGATACGCGCCGTCCGGCCGCACGCCGCTCCCGCGTTCCGTCGCACACTGGCCGATCCGGTTGTGCGCCGCTGGATGGACGAGGGCAGGCTGGTGCGGACCACGCCGGTGTCGATCACCGGCATTGACGGTGATTGCTTCGAGCACGAGCGCATCCCCTTTGTCAGCCAGCCGGCCGAATGGGCGCCGGAAATGCTGGCGGCCGCAGCGGCACTGACGCTGGAACTCGCCCGCGCGCTGTTGCCACAGGGCCTGCAACTGAAGGACGCGACGCCCGCCAACGTGCTGTTTCGCGGCGCGCAGCCGGTGTTCGTGGACCTTCCGTCGATCGTCGCCCGTGAACGGGGTGGCTGCCTATGGAACGCGCGCCATCAGTTCGAGACGACATTCCTGCTGCCGCTGATCGCATCCGTCGAGACCGGCCTGGCGATTGCCTCGACCCTCGCCGATCCGGTCGCGGGCCTGTCGCATGAAGCGCTCGCGCGGATCCTCGGCGCGCGCCGCTGGCTGAAACCGCGCCTGTGGCGGACCGTCGCACTGCCCGCGGCATTGGCCGCGCGCGCGGCGGCAGGCGCCGGCAGCCGCGGGGCACTGAAGGCCGCAAGCGACGAACAGGCGCGCTTCATCCTCGATCGCTCCTTTACCGGCCTCTTGCGCGAGGTGCATCGCTGGAGCGGGCGCCTCGCCGCGGGACGCTCGCACTGGCAGGCTTACACGACGGCGCGCCAGCACTACGGTAATGCGGATCTCGATGCAAAGCGCGCCTTCGTCACCGCGGTCATGGATGACACCCGCCCGCGCACCGTGCTGGACATCGGCGCCAATACCGGCGAGTTCAGCGAGATCGCGGCGAGGCATGCCGAGGTCGTCGCGATGGACAGCGACGAGCGTTCAGTCGCGGCGATCTTCGCGCGCGCGCGCGCGTCGAGCCCGACGATACTGCCGCTGGTCGGGAATTTCGGCAGGCCGACGCCCGCGACCGGCTGGCGCAATCGCGAGAGCGACGCCTTCCTCGCGCGCGCGGCGGACCGCTTCGACCTGGTCCTGATGCTCGCCGTCGTGCATCACCTGCGCGTGACCGGGGGTGTGCCGGTCGCGGAGCAGTTCGAGGCGGTCGCGGGCCTGACGCGGCGCCACCTGCTGGTCGAATTCGTGCCGGTCACCGATCCGATGTTCGCCGCCATCGCGCGCGGCCGCGAGCCGCTGTACGCCGATTGCGAGCGCGCGGCCTTCGAGGCGGCGCTCAACGAGCGGTTCCAGATCGACTGGAGCGGCGAGCTGTCGAATGGCCGCGTGCTCTATCTCGCGAGCCGCCGCGCGGCCTGAAACGTCTCAATCCTCCGGCGGCAGACCGGCGCGCAATTCATACAGTGCCTGCAGCGCCTCGCGAGGCGCCAGCCGGTCGGGATCGATGGCCTTCAACCGGTTGATCACCTCGGCGCTCCGATCCGTTGCGACAAGCGGCAGTACCGCTTGCGGGGTCGCCGGCAATTCGCGCCGGTGCTGGCGTTCGAGCTTTTCCAGATACGCGCGGGCGCTCGCGATGACCTCGCGGGCCACGCCGGCCTTCTGTGCGACCTGCAGCCCGTAGCTCCTGCTCGCAGGGCCCGGCCGCACGGCGTGCAGGAACACGATGCCGTCCCTGTGCTCGGTCGCATCGAGATGGACGTTGTCCACTTCCGGCAGTTCGTCCGCGAGCTCGGTCAACTCGAAATAATGGGTCGCGAAGAGCGTGAAGGCGCGCAGGCGGCGCGAGATGTGGCTGGCGCAGGCAAAGGCGAGCGACAGCCCGTCGTAGGTGCTGGTGCCGCGGCCGATCTCGTCCATCAGCACGAGGCTGCGGTCGGTCGCTGCGTTCAGGATCACCGCGGCCTCGGTCATCTCGACCATGAAGGTCGAGCGCCCGCCGGCGAGGTCGTCGGACGCGCCGATGCGCGTGAAGATGCGGTCGAAGGGCCCGATGACGGCACGATCGGCCGGCACGAAACTGCCGATCGAGGCGAGCACCAGGATCAGCGCGGCCTGGCGCATGTAAGTGGACTTGACG
>JAHFSF010000093.1 GCA_023265875.1 Gammaproteobacteria bacterium
GCTCGTCGAAGGCCGCGCCGATCCCTCGATCCACATGCCGCACGGCCGCAAAAAGCTCAGCGATCGCGAGATCGAACTGCTCAGGGTCTGGGTCCAGGAAGGCGCAAAAGACAACTGAGTTGCATCGCTATCGAGCCCAGCAATCCTGAACTCATCCCATACAAGACTTGCCGCATGGATCGCCTCGGGCGTCATTGGTCTCGCGCTGTCACAGGGTGCCGCGGCGGCTGACAATTCTCTCTGCCTGGCCTGTCACGGCAATGAAGGCTTTGCCATGCCGGGCGCAGACGGGCAGATGCGCTCGCTGCACGTGATCCGGGAAAAATTCGAAGAAAGCGTGCATGGAAAGCAGCTCTGCGTCGGGTGCCACAAGGACATCACGCAGATTCCGCATCAGAAGAACGGAAACATCAGGGTCGGCTGCGTGCAGTGCCACCAGGACCTGTGGGCAACCGCCCAGAAAGAGAACAGGACCCGGAACTACGCAAAGCTCGGGACTGTAGTGAAGCAGATCGACCGGTACATGAAATCGATTCATGCCCAGCCAAACCGCGAAGACCAGTCACGCACCAACGCCACTTGCTACAACTGCCACGATGCCCATTACGTCTATCCCGGTGGCAGCGCGATCCGCGCCCAGTGGCGCCTGAACATCCCGAACATCTGCGGCAAGTGCCACACCAGGGAGCTGGCGGCGTATTCGACTTCGGTGCACGGCCGGGAGGTCCTGCAGGCATCCAATCCGAAGGCGGCCATCTGCTCGGACTGCCACACGACCCACGACGTGGAAAACCCGTCAATGGATTCGACCCGGCTCGTCATCACGAAGAACTGCGGAAACTGCCATGAAGACAGCCTGAAGTCCTACACGCAGACCTACCACGGGCAGGTCAATGCCCTCGGCTACGCGTATACGGCCAAGTGTTTCGACTGCCACGGCAGCCATGCGATCCAGCGGGTCGGCGATCCGAAGTCCAGCGTGCATCCCGGCAATCGTCTGCAAACCTGCCGGAAATGCCATGAGGGTGCGACAGCGGGATTCGTGACGTTCGAGCCGCACGCCACGACCCATGATTACCATCGCTATCCCTACATGTGGATCGCGTCGAAATTCATGCTTGCGCTGATCGCGGGCGTGTTCCTCTTCTTCTGGACGCACTCGGCACTGTGGTTCTACCGCGAGTACAAGGACCGCAAGGAGCGCAGGACCAGGCCGCATGTGCAGACGCACGCCCTGTCACAGGTGCCGGAGAAGTATTACCGCCGCTTCAGCCTCGCCTGGCGGCTCGTGCACCTGTTCTTCGCGCTGGCGCTGATGATCCTGTCGTTGACCGGGATGGCGGCCTTCTACGCCGAGACCAGCTGGGCAGCGGCCGTCATGAACGCGCTCGGCGGCCCGAGGGTGGCGGCGATCATCCACCGGGTGTGCGCGGTCGTCATCCTGGGATTATTCGTCGGGCACGTGGTTTATTTCATCGTCCATTTCGCCCCACGCTGGAGAACATTCAACTGGTTCGGGCATACCTCGCTCGTGCCGGGCCTGCAGGACATCAGGGACATCGCTGCCATGTTCAGGTGGTTCCTCGGCAAGGCGCCGCGCCCGGTCTTCGGCCGCTGGACCTATTGGGAGAGATTCGACTACTGGGCTCCGTTCTGGGGCCTGACGATCGTCGGCGGCAGCGGACTGCTGTTGTGGTTCAAGGAATGGACCGCCGCGACCTGGCCGGGCTGGATCTTCAACATCGCCACCCTGGCACACGGGGAAGAGGCGTTTCTCGCCATCCTGTTCCTCTTCACCGTGCATTTCTTCAACAATCACTTCAGGCCGGACCGGTTCCCGCCACCCGACATCGTGATGTTCACGGGTGCCGTATCCCTGGAAGAGTTCAGGCGGGAGCACACGCTGGAGTACGATGAACTGGTCGCGAACGGTCAACTCGAAAAGTACTTGGTGGACATTCCGTCGCCGTCGATGACGCTCGGTTCCAGGATCCTGGGAATCGTCCTGCTCGCTTTCGGATTGACATTGCTGGCGCTGGTGCTGATCGGCTTCGCAGGCAGCATCGGCTGAGATGCGCAACGGCGCAGGAGACTGAAAATGAAAAACCTGATGTTGGCGGTTGCCCTGTCGGTGGCGCTGATTGGCTGTTCGAGCAAGGAAGGACCGTCCACCCGATCGACACCGGAGGCGCCGGCCGCAGCCGACGTCGGTGCCGGCAAGGTGCTCGCGGAACAATGCAAGGGATGCCACGGACTCGATGGCCGGGGCGCTGCGCCCGCGATTCCTGATCTGGCTGCGCAGAATGAGCGCTATCTGCTCGCATCGATAGCTGCCTATCAGGAGGGCAAGCGCACCCATGCGGCCCTGCGGGACATGGCGGAACACCTGAGCGCAGCGGACATCCGCAATGTGGTCGGCTACTACGCCAGCCTGCCGCCGCTGGCGGCCATCGCGGGACAGGAGGTTGCGATCTTCCGTCCCTACGAAAATGGCAAGGCGCTGGCTGCCGCCTGCACCAGGTGCCACGGTGAAGACGGCAATACCACGACCCCCGGCATACCCAGCCTGGCCGGCCAGCAGCTACGCTATTTTGTGGTCGCCATCCAGGAGTACCTGAATGGCGTGCGCAGGACCGATCCGATGCACTCCCTGTTGCGCCCCTTAAGCAAGCTGGACGCGGAGAGCCTGGCGCTGTACTTCGCGTCCCAGACCCCGGCCCAGCGCGTCGCGCCGTCCGTCGGCGATCCCGCCGCGGGCGAACCGCTGACCGCCGTGTGCGGCGGTTGTCATGGCCCGCACGGCGTCAGCACCGACACGGCGACGCCGAATCTTGCGGGCCAGGACGCGAAGTACCTGGTGGATGCCATCAAGGCATACAGCAGGACGCGGCGGCACGAAAGCATGCTGATTTTTGTCCGCGATCTGGCCCCGGGAGACATCGAGGATATCGCCGCCTTTTATGCGATACAGAGATCCAGGGCGGCTGAAAGCGGACAGACGTTCGTCCAGGATCTGGTCGCAAAATGCGATCGTTGCCATGGCGCAAACGTGGATAACGCCGCGATGGCGGTGCCGAAAATCAGCGGGCAGGACAAGGATTACCTGATCATGGCGCTGAGGGCGTATCGCGATGATCGACGCGCAAGTTCCATGATGCACAACATGAGCCTGCCCTATAGCGACTCGATCATCGAGAGCGTCTCTTCCATTTATGCGGGACAGCCGGCCAGGTAGGCACTGATCCAGGTTCAGCCGACCGTAAAGCAGCGGCCTATCTGGCCAAGTTTCTCCAGGTCGCGCAGCATGACCTCGCGGCGGTCCACCGACACGAGCCCGTCCTGCTCGAATCGCGAAAAGACGCGGCTGACCGTCTCGGTGGCAAGGCGCAGATAGTTCGCGATGTCGCGGCGCGACATCGCCAGCGTCAGGTGGGTCTCCGAATGGCCGCGCGCCTTCATCCGCGACGACAGCGAAAGCAGGAAGCCTGCCACGCGTTCCTCGGCACTGTAGTCACCGGCCAGCGAATGGCTCAACGCGAGTTCCTTCGACAGCAGGCGCAACATCGAGTGCTGGAGTCCGGGTACCTGGCGCCCGAGGTCGGAAAGCCCGGCATAGGGCAGCTCGCAGACCGATGCGGTATTCAGCGCGACCGCATTGCACTGGTGCTGTTCGGGCCAGATGGCGTCCAGCCCGATCAGCTCGCCCGGCAGGTGGAAGCCGAGCACCTGTTCGCGCCCGTTCGCCTCCACCAGGTAGGACTTGAAGAAGCCGCCACGGACTGCGTAGAGCACGCGCAGCGGATCGCCAACGCGGAACAGGTGATCGCCTTCGTTCACGGGGCCGCGTAGCGCGACGAGTTCTTCGAGGCGCTGCATGTCGCCGGATTCCAGGCCCATCGGCAGGCATAGTTCCGAGAGCGAACAGGTGCTGCAGGTGCGGCGCAGCTGATACAGATTGAGCGGTGACGGTGTCGCGGTGCCGCTCAAGCGGGTACGCCTCGCCTCGAAAAAAAGCATTGTACACGGCGAGTCGGCGCGCGGTGTCGATCGTCAGACGATGCGGGAAAATCGCCTCATTTCGCCGTTCGACTGCTCGTTCAGGTAGGCATCAAATCGCATGGCGATCGCCCGCACCAGCAGGCGCCCGAGCGGCGTGACGGCAAGGCGACCCGGCGCGATTTCGAGCAGGCCATCTTCGACGAGCGGAGCGAGGCTCGAGAGCTCAGCGGCAAAGTGCGATTCAAAGTCGATCTCGAATCGCTCGCCGAACCCGCGCATGTCCAGTCTTCCGCGGCACATCAGGTCCTGGATCACGGCGCGGCGGATGCGGTCCTCGCGCGACAGCCGATGACCGCGCCAGACCGGCAGGCGCCCGACATCGATGGCCCCTGCCCAGTCTTCCAGCAGGCGATAGTTCTGGACATACAGCTCGTCGCCCACCTGGCCGATGGCGCTCATGCCGAGACCGATCAGGTCGAGTCCGGCGCGCGTCGAGTAGCCCTGGAAATTGCGCTGCAGCGTACCGTCCGCGAGTGCCACGGAGAGCTCGTCTCCGGGAAGCGCAAAATGATCCATGCCGATGTAGATGTAACCGGCGGAAGTGAGCTTGTCGATCGTGATGCCGAGCAGCGCAAGTTTCACTTCCGGCGGACACAGGTCCTCGATCCTGATCTGCTTCTGCCCCTTGAATGTCTGCGGCAGGTGCGCGTAGCTGTACGCGGCCACGCGATCGGGTCGCGCCGCGATCACTTCGTCGAGCGTTTGCGCAAAGCCCGTTTCGGTCTGCCGGGGAAGCCCATAGATCAGGTCCACGGACACCGACCGGAATCCATGGCGCCGCGCGCCGGACATCACGGCGAGGACATCCTCCCGGGGCTGGATGCGGTTGACCGCCTTCTGCACTTCCAGGTTGAAGTCCTGGACGCCGAGACTGATGCGGTTGAAGCCCTGCCCCGCGATTGCCGCGAGCCTCGCATCGTCCACGGTGCGCGGATCGACCTCGATCGAGTACTCGCACGAGTCGTCATCGCGCAGCGAAAAACTGTGGCGGATGAAGCGCATCAACTCGGCCAGCTCGAAATCGCTCAGGAAAGTCGGCGTGCCGCCGCCAAAATGCAGCTGGTCCACGGTCCGGTCACGGTCGAACAGGCGCGCCTGCAGTTCGATCTCGCGCTGCAGGCGGCTCAGGTAACGCACCCCGGCGGTCTGGTCACGGGTGATGATCCGGGTGCATCCGCAGTAAAAGCAGGGTGCAGTGCAAAACGGCACGTGCACATAAATCGACAGGGACCCGGGTATCGGGTCGTCGTTGGACGCCCGGGCGGCTTTCAGGTAGGCGACCTCGCCGAGGGCCTCGCTGAATTGCGGCGCGGTCGGATAGGACGTATAGCGCGGTCCCGGCACGTCATAGCGCCGCACCATCGTTGCATCGAAGCGGACCTCGACCCCCATGCTGGCGAGTCTGCGAGGCCCGGTTGCGGCCCGCATTGACCTGAATCAGGTTTCCCGGGGCAGCGGAACTTCGCGTCCGTCGGCCGCCCGCCGGTGTCAGTCCGGGAAGCCGAACGCACCGGGCGACCAGCCAAAAAAACAGGGGCCGATCGAAATCGGCCCCCTGCATACCGGGAACGTCGACGTATCGCTAGAAGCTGACCGAAGCCCTCGCGTAATAGAAGGCTCCATTGAAGCCAAAGGGCGAAGTCAGCGCCGGCCGGACACCGAGGAATTGCAAGGTTCCATCCCCCTCTTTATCGGGCTGCGTGTCGAAGATGTTCTCGCCGCCGATCGCGAACTTGTACCGCTTGCCGAAGGTGAAGCGTGTTTCCAGGTCGACCAGGAATTCACTACCGTAATGGTGCTGGTCGGAGGCGTCCCCGGGGCTGAACAAGCCGCCCGTTGAGCTCCAGTCACCGTAGTAGTTGAATCGCAGCAGGCCCGAGAAGAAATCGCCCCTCGAATAATCGAAGGTCAGCGTGTTGCGCTGCTCGGGCACCTGGTTCTCCAGATCGTATACCCGCGATGCGTTGATCGTATTTGGCGCCACGTTGGTAACAGACTGCCGGTTGAAGTTCGTGCGCCCGTCAACGAGTAAATTACCTCCGCCCACCGAGAAGTTTCTGCTGACAGCCAGATCGACGCCTTCGACCTCGGTGTCGAAGCCGTTCACGAAGTAGTTGCCGTTGCTGCCCAGCAGCAGGTTCGCATTCGGAATACCGGCGGCAGTCAACGCTGCCACGTCGGCGGCCGTGATGGTAAAGTTTCTCAGCACCAGACGGCTATCAATCTTTATGTTGTAGTAATCGACGGTAACGCTCGTCGTGTCGCCTGGCGTCCACACGAAGCCGAAGGTGTAGCTGTCGGATTCCTCCGGTACCAGCGGAACCGCGCCCAGCACGACTGCGACCGGGTTCGATACCGGATAGGTGCCACTCGGAATGAGGTTACCAGTGGAATCCGACGTGGTCGTGACGTTGAGCGTGTTGACCTGGCCCGGCGTCGGGGCGCGGAAGCCCGTGTTGGCAGTTGCCCGAACAGCGAAGCTATCGGTGAATGCGTACCGCAGCGAGACCTTCCAGTCGGTCGTGGTATCGAATTCCTGGTAGTCCTCGTAACGGACGGCGACACCACCGGACAACTTATCGGTCAGGTCGGTCTCGATGTCGACGTAACCCGCATAGCTGTCGCTCGAGAAACTGCCTGCGGATTCGACCGGGAAACCCTGGAAGCCGTCCGATCCGACACCGAAGATGGCTGCCGTGGGTCCCGCCTCGATGGATGCCTGGTCGCCCGCACCGATCTTGTAGGTTTCGTTGCGAATTTCGGCGCCAAAGGCGACATTCAGCGGCGAGCCAGTGAAGGTCTTGACGAATTCGACGTTGAACCCGCTCTCTTCCTGCGTCAGTTTGCCCGGCCGGAACGACGTCGGCGAAAGACGCCCGATGCTCGGGTTGATGCTCGACGAAAGCTTGTAGTCGGCTTCGCTATCGGCGTAGCGCCCGCGGATATCGTAACTGAGGGTATCCGTCATCTCGCCGCGGGCACCGACAACGATGGCGAAGTCGGTGAGGTCCGCACCGAAGTCCGGGTTGTAGCCGCCGGGAAACAGCGTGTGGATCGGATTGCGCAGCACGTACCCGCTGGGACTGCCGGCATCGGCCGTCAGGTAGTCGGCCGGGTTCAGTCCCTGGCCGTTGATGCTGTCGACCAGCGACTGGTCCGCGTTATCCGGCAGACCATCCCCGTTGTTGTCGATCTGCAGCGTGGTGCGCGCGGAGAGCCCTTGCTGCGCCAGTGGGTCGCTCAAAACCGGCCGGCGATAGAAGAAGTCGGAAATTGTCTTGTTGTCCATGTAACTGGCATTACCGTACAACTCGAACCGGTCACTCACGGAAATCCCCGCGTTGACCAGGAATTTCAGGGCTTCGACATTGGGGTCGCCCCAGCGCTGCCCGAGTCCTTCCTCCGGCACCAGGTCGATGCCGACGATGTCTCCCACTGCCGCAGCGTCCGGCCGCGCGGCGCCGCGCGAGGTTTCGTTGGAGTCGGAGTATTCGGCCGTGAGGTTCACGAATCCTGCGTCGGTCAGCGGCAACCCGATATTGCCACTGACGGACACGCGCTCGCCGTCCGATTCCGAATACTCGCCGTACTGAACCGACAGCGAGCCGCCTTCGCTGGCGTCCTTCAAAATCACGTTGACCACGCCCGCAATGGCGTCCGATCCGTACTGCGCCGACGCGCCGTCGCGCAGGATTTCCACCCGCTTGATGGCGGCGGCCGGAAACGCGGAAAAGTCGACGCCCTGCGAGCCCTGATTGACGGTTCCCAGCGGCGCCAGCTGCAGATTGACCAGCGGGGAGCGATGCCGGCGGGCTCAGTTCACGAGCACCAGGGTGTGGTCGGGTGAGAGATTGCGCAGGCTGACCGGGCGGATGAATGACGTGCCGTCCGCGATGGGGAAGCGCTGCGTGTTCAGCGAGGGACTGATATTGGGCAAGGCATCCGTCAGGTCAAACGCCGCCTGATCAGTGACCACGCTGCCGTCGATCAAATCGACCGGTGACAGCGATTGGGTCGGCGACACCCCTTCTTTATGCGTGCCTGTCACCACAACTTCCGTAAGCGTGGTTTGCTGCGCGTGAGCGGCCGGACCCAGCACGAGTGCCACCGCTGCTGCCACCAGCGATGCCGAACGCGGCCGAAGGAAAGTGTTCATAAACCTACCCCTATGCCCGGCAAATCCGGGTTTGTTGTTTGTCGAGTGTCCCCGTAAAGCAAATTTCCCGCAAGTCCGGCGTGTTGTTGCGGGGAGGCAACATGGTGGGCCCGCTGGGATTCGAACCCAGGACCAAGGGATTCACGTGGCCCCGCCGTTTCCGGCGGGCGCGGACTATCTCTTCACCCGTGGCGATCGCCCGCCATGAGGGTGCGGGACACTCTTGCCTGTCATCAAGGGCACTGGAGCCCTCAGGTAGTCTCTGCACCGTCCGGCGGTGTACCGCCGGCTTGGCTCAGGATTGCCATCAGCCG
Source organism: Gammaproteobacteria bacterium (assembly GCA_023265875.1). Lineage (GTDB taxonomy): Bacteria > Pseudomonadota > Gammaproteobacteria > Steroidobacterales > Steroidobacteraceae > SCUD01. The sequence goes on from JAHFSF010000093.1 coordinate 8,530, forward strand.
CGCGGGCGCTGGAAGGTTTCCCTGAATTCGTCCCGTCCACTCGGTCCCTTTCGGGGCCGAGGCACCTTTCCCAGGAAGATGAGTCCCCTGCTCTAACCACTGAGCTACAGGCCCGGCGAAAGTCTAGCAAAACCGCTGCCGGGCACGGTCCAAACCGCAAATATTCAGTGCCGCGCAACAGGCTCGCGCCCGGCGGCCGGACTTGAGACAATGGCCATGATCCTCAGGACGGCACCCCTCGTTTTCAGGAGTTTCAAGATGGGCGATGAGAAGCTTTCGAGACGCCAACTGCTGCAGGGCGCGCTGGCGGGCCTCGCCGCGGTGCCGGCAGCCGCGCTGATCGCACGCGATGCCAGTGCCGCGGAGGCGCTATTGGAAACCGATGCGACCGCCAAGTCGCTCGGCTATGTCAGCGATGCCGGCAAGGTCGATGCCAAGGCCAACCCGACCTACAAGGCGGGACAGAACTGTTCGACTTGCATCCAGTTCGGCGGCAAGGCGGGCGCTGCGGACGGCCCCTGCAATATTTTCCCGGGCAAGCTGGTCAAGGCCAAGGGCTGGTGCAAGGTCTGGGTGCTGAAGCCCGGCGCGAAGCCTGGCTGAGTCCGGCCCAGGAATCTCCTGTCGGCGGCCCGGCGGCCCGATGGCGCCGGGCCGTTTACATTGACCCCGATCCGCGCTTCGACGCATTCAGGCCGGGTTCAGCGCGACCACCGGAAACTGCTGGCGTCGGTTCCGGCCGTCGCCGGCACAGTGGCCC
>JAHFSF010000094.1 GCA_023265875.1 Gammaproteobacteria bacterium
GTGGTCGCGGTCGTGGGCGCCGCGGGCGGCGCGGCCGGCGCTGGGGCTGTTTCCTTTTTCTGCGAACACGCCACACAGGCGATCGCAGCGATGATCCAGGCGAGATGCGTCTTATGCGGCATGTGGGTTGCTCACGGTCGTAACATCAGCTTGTCGCCTTCGAACGCGAATGACAACGTCGTCATCTGGTCGGGAACGATCGTCACTTTCTGCTCGAGCGGCTGGCCCAGGGCCTTGATCCGGACGAGATAGTCGCCGGCCGCCAACTCGCGGCCGGGCTCGCCCGTCAGCCCCGACAGTAATACCCGTCCCGACGAGCCGACGACGTCATAGGGCATCCGCGGCAGCGCCGCCAGTCGCACGGCCTGCGACAACTGGTCTGCGCTCGAGGCCCCGAAGTAGTTGCCGCCCGTCGATCCGGCGAGCGTCGTGAGCTGTGCCTTGACCGCCTGCCCGGTCAGCGTGAAGCCGACGATGTTGAGCGTCACGTCAAGGCCGGAGGCCTCGATCGCGGCGGCGGCCGCTTTCGAGTCGCCCTTGCAGCTCTCTTCGCCGTCGGTGATCAGGATGACGGTGCCGCCCGCGGCGTCTTTCAGATCCTCGATGGTCTGGAGCACGGAAAGCACCAGCGGTGTCTCGCCGCGCGGCTTGAGGCCGAAGGCCGTGGCCACGATCCGTTCGCGATCGAGTTTGTCGAGCGGCACGATCAGCTCGGTGTCGGTACAGGTCTCTGCGGACCTGGATGCGTATCGGTGGCCATAGACGCGCAGGGCGACCTTGAAGTCCGGGGGAATGGTGTCGACGAATTTCTTCAGGACATCTAGCGCCGTCTGCCAGCGCGTGCTCTTGCCGAGCGCCGCATTCATCGATCCCGAGACGTCGAGCACGATCTCGAGGTTGCGCGGCGGCGGCTTGCCAACCTGGAGCTGGCCGATCTGCAGCGCGCCAGATCGGTCCTCGCCGTACGCGGCGGCGAGGCCGATCACGGCCCACATCGTCGGGGCCAGCTCCGTGAGGTCGCCGCTCTGCGTTTTCACTGCGCGCCAGATGCCGTTGTCGGGCGACGTGTCATTGACCTGCGTTTTCAACAGGTATTCCACGCCGCGGCGGAAGGTCGGCGCCAGCACGCTCACGCCGGCCTGCTGGTAGGCATAGAGCACCTGCCCGGTCGCGAAGGCATTGGAGCCTTCCATCGCGGCGATTTCTTTCCAGCCGCCGTCGGGCTGCTGCTCGCTGGCGAGCCCGTCGACCAAGGCCCGCACGACTGCCTGCTTGTCGGGGGCAGACCGGGCCAGCGCGATGAGTTTGAAAACCTTGTCTTGGGTCGTCGCCGGCGGGCGCGAGGCGATCCACGCGAGCGCGCGGCTGGCCGCCGGCTTCAGATTTGCACTGCCGCCATGCGACACCGCCCAATCCAGCGCCACGAGTGCGTTGCCCGTGACGTCGAACGGCCCCTCGACGACCGGCAGATGGCGGTTCTGCACCGGGAAGGTCCCGTCCTTGGCCTGCTGCTTCAACAGCACGCCGAGCGCCTTCACCAAGTCCGGATCTTTCGTGGCGCCGGTTATCCCGTCGGCGTGTGCGAGCGCCATGGCCATGTAGGCCCAACCTTCCGGCGCCTCCCAGGAGTTGGCCCGCGTCGCTTCGGTGAGCAGGCGGAGCGCCGGCAGGCTGATGCGGTAGCCGTTCCGCCGGGCGACGTCCTGGCCCATGATCACCTGTCCCTGGACGTGGCAGCCGAAACAGCGGTTCTGGTCCTGCCAGTTCACCGCGGCCTGCTGCAGCCACTCGAGCCCGCGTTGCGCCGCGTCGCGCGGCCCGCCTTTCCAGCGCTTCACGTCCGGGAAGCGCGTGAAAAGCGGCACGTATCCCGGGCGCGCCGACTCGAGCACGCGCACTTCCGCGATTTCGAGGTCGTTCTCCGCGGCGCCCGACAGCACGCGCAGTTTCACGTAGCGCGCTTCGCGCGCCGGAAACGTCAGCATCTGTTCGGCCGGTTGAGCCGCCAGGCTTTTCTCCGTTGCCTTGACGAAGCCATCGGTCAGGCTGTCCGGTGAGATCCAGACCTCGACGTCCTTCGGCAATCGGTCCGTCGCCGCGGGAAGCACGATCGTGACCGCGCCGACGAGCGCGGGTTCGCGGCCGAAGAAGGAGAAGACGATATCCAGCGGATAGGTCGGTCCCTGCAGCCTGGGCGGCTTGTCGACCGGGCCATCCACGTTCCGGCGCGGTTCGGCGATTTCGCCGGATCCGTCCAGCCGCCAGGCCGGGGTCGCAAGGCCGTCGACGAGCCGCCGGCCGGTGAAGCTGGGCCCGAAGAAGCCGGAGATCTCCTCGATGCCGCCGCCGACATCGGTCGCGGCGAGATTGACCTTGGTCAGCGTCGCCGGCGCATCGACGCCGGTGGCGAAGGCGAGGCTGAAGATTCCGACGACGACTTGAAGCGCCTTCAGCGCCTCGCTGCCCGAGCACGAACCGGTTGCACCCCACCCGGCTCCCATCGTCATCTCCGAGCCGCGCCCGCGCGCGGCAGCGTTCTTGGTGTGATTCCGCTAACTGATGTGAGCGAGGATCCCGTCCAGCTCGTCGAGGCTATGGTAACTGATCACCAGCCGGCCCTTCCCCTTGGCGCCGTGCACGAGCTCGACCCGCGCGCCGAGCTTGTCGGCGAGATCCTGTTCGAGCCTCTGGATATCGGGATCCCGGTCCTCCGCGTCACGCCGGGCATCGCCGCCGGCGGCCCGGGCGAGCAGCCGCCGGACCAGCGCCTCGGTGTCGCGCACCGAGAGGCCTTTCTTGGCGACCAGCGCGCCGACCTCCGCCAGTTGCCGGCGGTTGGTCAGCGCCAGCAGCGAGCGGGCGTGGCCCATTTCAAGCTGGCGCTGCTCGACCAGGGCCTTGACCTCGTCCGGCAGTTCCAGCAACCGCAGCAAATTGGAGACAGCGGCACGCGAGCGGCCCACGGCCTCGGCTGCCTGCTGGTGGGTCAGTCCGAACTCGCCGACGAGGCGCGACAGCGCCATCGCTTCCTCGAGCGGATTCAGGTCCTCGCGCTGGATGTTCTCGATCAGCGACATCGCGATCGCGGTTTCGTCGTCGACGCGGCGCACGATCGCGGGCATGTCGGCGAGCCCGGCGATCTGCGCGGCGCGCCAGCGCCGCTCGCCGGCGATGATCTCGTAATGCTGCCCTTCGCCCGGCGTCGGCGCTCCGACCGGCCGCACGACGATCGGCTGCACCACGCCCTGCGCACGGATCGACTCGGCGAGTTCGGCCAGGGACTCTTCGCGCATGTCGGTGCGGGGCTGGTAACGGCCCCGTTCCAGCAGCCGGACCGGCACATGGGTCAACTGGTCGCGCGCCGGTGGCGCGTCGGTTACCGGGCGCGGCGCCGCCTGCCCGAGCAGCGCTTCGAGCCCGCGTCCCAGTCCTCGTTTCTTGTCTGCCACCACCGTCCTCCAGTCTAGCGGAAAACGGGACGCTACCCTTTCCCGTGCCCCTTCGCGTCAGCAACAGGCTGGCGCCCCTACCTACTCGTCGGAGCGGCGACTCAGCTCGCCCGCGAGCGCCAGATAGGCGAGTGCGCCGCGAGAATCCTTGTCGTGGAACATCGCGGGCACACCGAAACTTGGCGCCTCCGCGAGCCGCACATTGCGCGGGATGATGGTGCGGAACACGCTGTCGCCAAAGTGCTGGATCAGCTGCGCGGCGACATCGTTCGACAGGTTGTTCCGCGGATCGAACATCGTGCGCAGGATGCCCTCGATCCGCAGGCGTGGATTGATCGAGCCACGGATCTGCTCGATCGTGCCGACCAGCCCCGTCAGGCCTTCCAGCGCGTAGTACTCGCACTGCATCGGGATCAGCACGGAATCGGCAGCGGCCAGTGCGTTCAGCGTCAGGATGTTGAGCGCCGGCGGGCAGTCGATAATGATGATGTCGTAGCGATCGCGAATCGGCGCCAGCGCCCGCTCGAAGCGGTGCTCGCGCCCGGCGGGCATCGAAAGCAGCTCCACTTCGGCCACTGTCAGGTCCTGGTTGGCCGGCAGCAGGTCGAAGCCGCCCGGATCGACGGCGATGACGGCGTCGGCGGCAGCGCAATCGCCGAGCAGCACTTCCGTGGACGAACGCTCGAGCGCGCGCTTGTCCACGCCGCAACCCATCGTCGCGTTACCCTGGGGATCGAGGTCCACGAGCAGCACATGGCGCTTCATCGCAGCGAGCGAAGCTGCCAGGTTGACGGCGGTCGTCGTCTTGCCGACACCGCCTTTCTGGTTTGCGACTGCGATGACACGCTTCATGAGGTCGGGCAGATTGCAGGAATCCTCGCCGCTCTGGAAGGGGCCATCGCTTCAGGCCCGTCCGAGTTCCACGATGCAGCGCGCCGCGGCGAGGCCCGGAATCCGGACCTCGTGCACCGCGACGACCTTCCAGCCGGCCTGCAGGCCGGCCATTTCCGCGTCCGGCCGCCGGCCCTTCATGGCGAGCAGGCGGCCGTCCCGCGCGCACAAATGCCCGGCCACGCCGATGAAATCAGCCAGTTGGCCGAGAGCGCGGGCGACGACGCAATCGAAGGGTTCCGGCGCGCGCCAGGTCTCGGCGCGTGCCCGCACGACCTCGACGTTGCCGAGCCCCAGCATCTCCGCTGCGTATTGCACGAAGCGCGCTTTCTTGCCGGTTGCCTCGATCAGCGTGTACTGGCGGCCCGGGTCGATCACGGCCAGCGGCAGACCCGGGAATCCCGCACCCGTGCCGACGTCCGCAATCCGCTTCCCGCGCAGCCAGGGCCAGACCGACAGCGAATCGAGCAGGTGCTTGCGGACCATGTCCGCCGGTTCGGTGATCGCGGTCAGGTTGAAGCGCCGGTTCCACTCGGCGAGTTCCGCGACCAGGCGCAGCAGCGACGCCGCCTGCCCAGCCTCAAGCCGGATGCCGAAGGCGGCCGCACCTTCGATCAGGGTACTTTCCAGCGCGGCGGACGACACTCAGGCGATCTTCACGACCGTGCGACCGAGCACGCGGCCTTTCAGGTAATCGTCGAATGCGCCCGGCAGTGCCTCGAAGCCGATGGTGCGCGTCAGCAGCCGGTCGAAGTGCCGCGGCCGCAGGTCGGAAGCAAGCCGCCGCCAGACGTCGAGTCGCAGGTCGCGCGGTGTCGCCGATGAATTGATGCCGAGCAGGTTGATGCCGCGCAGGATGAACGGCAGCACGGTCGTCTCGAGCTTCGTGCTGCCGGCGAGCCCGACACTTGCGATGTTGCCCCAGAAGTCCACGGTGCGCGTCAGCCACGTCAGCAGTTCACCGCCGACGTTGTCGATCGCGCCGGCGAACTGCGTGGCTTCCATCGGCCGCTTGCCGAGGTCAATGTCCTGACGGCGCAGGATCCGCGTGGCGCCGAGCGCGCGCAGGAATTCGTCGCCCTCCGGCTTGCCGCTGACCGCGATGACTTCGTAGCCCCGCCCTGCGAGCAGGTCCACGGCGATCGAACCGACGCCACCCGTGGCGCCGGTCACGACGACCGGCCCCTTCGCCGGCGCCTGGCCGTTGTGTTCCATGCGGTGAATCGCAAGCGCCGCCGCGAATCCGGCGGTGCCGATTACCATCGCCTGCACCAGGTCGATGTTATCGGGCAGCCGGATCACGGAGTCGCCCGCGATCCGCGCGTACTCCGCGTAACCGCCATCCACGGCTTCGCTGAGCGCGCACCCCGTCACCAGCACCGCCTGCCCCGGCGGGTAACGCGCATCGGTCGAGCTTTCCACCTCGCCCGACAGGTCGATGCCGCCGTTCAGCGGGTAGCGGCGCAGGATCCTGGCCGCCCCGGTCGCCGCCAGCGCATCCTTGTAGTTGATGCTCGAGTAACGCACGCGAACCAGGACTTCACCCGGTGTCAGTTGATCCACGTCCATCGTCTCGAAACCGGGCTCGATGCGCCCCTCCCGCTCGTGGATCCTGAATGCCTTGAATTTCCTCATGCCGTACTCCGGTCCAGCCAGACTTCGATGCCCTGGCAGTTCAGCTCGACATCGTCGTCGAGCAACCAGTGGCGCCGTTCTTCGTCTCCGGGAAAGCCATGCTCATCCAGCCAGCCGGACAGCATTGCGTACATTTCCGTGCGCAACCGCCGGCTTCGATCTGCCGCTCCCGCGTGGCTCCTGCCAAGATCGGCAAAGGCGCGCACGCGCTGCTTCACCTCCCGGGCAAGGCGCTCGAGGTCGCGGACTTCCGCGTAGTGTGTCACGTAGATCGCCTGTGGCCGATAACCCATCAGGCGATCGACGGATGCGCAGAGCGCTTCCGGATCGAAATGTACCGGGGTCGATGTCGGCATGATGAACTCGCGGCCATCGACATCGAAATCCCGGTACGAAATGCCGAAGGTATCGCCTGAAAAGATCAGCTCGTGCTCCTGATCCACGATGCAATAGTGATGCAGCGCATGACCCGGCGTGTGGATCAGCTCGAGCCTGCGTTTCCCGAGGCGGATGCGCTCGCCATCCCCGACAGCCAGGATGCGATGTTCCTCGATCGGCACGATCTCGCCGTAGAGTTCCCGGTAGCGCCGCTCGCCATAGACCGCGATCGAGCCCGCGATCAGTTTCGAAGGCTCGGCCAGGTGGCGCGCGCCGCGAGGGTGGGTCGCGCAGCGGGCACTGGGCAGGTGACGCATCAGTTCGCCCGCGCCGCCCGCATGGTCGAGATGCACATGCGTCGTCAGCACCCAGTCCACGGCGGCCGGATCGAGGTTCTTCGCCGCCAGCGCCGCGAGCAGGTTCGGCACCGACAGCGTGGTACCCGTATCCACGAAGGCCGCGCGGCCATCATCCACGACGAGGTGCGAAGCTGCGAGCCGCGGGCGCACGTAACCGGTGTCGATCGCCGTGATGCCGGCCCTGAAATCCGATAGCTTTGCGGAAATGTCGGCGCCCATCGGCGTCCATGATCGCACGGGCAAGGCCGCCGGCGCGGCTAGAGCCTTGGCGTCGAGAGTCCCGGCTGCTTCGCAAAGTAGCCGGCGAGCGCATTGATATCGTCCCGCGTCAGCTGCGCCGCGAAGCTGCCCATGACCGGATTCTGGCGCTTTCCGAGCCGGTAGTCGTTGAGCGCCTGCGCCAGGTAATCCGCATGTTGCCCGGCGAGCGTCGGGTTGCCGGGCAGCGTGCCGACTCCATCCTGCCCATGACAGGCCGTGCAGGCAGCGGCAGCCGCCGGCAGCGCGCCGACCGGCCTTGCGCCGGGCGCGGCTCGTTGCGGGCCCTGGAAAAATGCCGCGACGTCGGCCCGGTCCTGTGCCGACAGCGTCGTCGCCTGTCCCCTCATCGTCGGATGTGAGCGCGCCCCTGCCTGGTATTCCGCGAGTGCCGCCACGATGTAGGCCGCGCCCTGGCCGCCGAGTCTTGGTACCGAGTACTTCGGATAGGCGTTCTTGTAGTTCTCGATGCCATGGCAACCCATGCAGGTATAGGCGAGCTTGCGGCCACGCGCGGCATCGCCGTCGGCCGCGAGTGCCAGCGATGCGAGCAACAGCATCGCGACAGCCGCAAACCGCATCCTGGCAGCCTTGGCGAATCCCATCGGTCCTGTCTCCGGAATGCGGCACCCGGAAGCGCCGCGAGCGTGCGAAATACTAAGGGCAGCGCGAACGAAATTCCACCGGGCCATGGCAGCGCCGATTCGCTTGACATGCGCGACAGCAATGAACACGTTAGGCAGGGTGCGGCACCGCGGTCGGGCGGCCCGCAGCTCGCTCAGAAGAAAAAAGCAAATTCGCTCGCTTGCGGGCCGCCCGACCGCGGTGCCGCAACCACCTATTGCAGAGACAGATCCTTGCTGTAGGTGACGTTCATGACGTTGTCGTACCAGCCGGAAACCCGTGGCGCGACGAGGTGCTTGGATACGTAGAAATAGAGCGGGATCAGCGGGACGTCATCGAGCAGCTGGCGTTCGGCCACCGCGAGCTGCGCCGCGCGCCCGTCGCCCGATGCGCCTGAAGCCGCCATGAGCGCCGAGTCATAGGCCTCGCTCCGGTAGCGCGGCAGGTTGATGCCGAAACCGCCCTTCAGCACCTGCAGGAACGAATAGGCGTCGTTGTAGTCGCCGATCCAGCTGCCGCGAAACAGCACGGCCTCACGCGCATCGATCGACTGTTTCAGCACCCGAAAGTCATCCGCGCGCAGGCTTGCCTCGACACCCAGCTGCTCGCGCCACATCGCCGTCACCGCAAGCGCGATGCGGTCGTGCACCGGGCTCTTGCTGTAACGCAACTCGAAACTGAGCGGATGCTGCCGCGAATAACCCGCCTCGGCATAGAGCCGCCGTGCCTCGGTCACCCGTGCCTCCGGCGTGAGCCCGGACCAGGCGAAGCGTTGGGGCGCGTAACCGGCGACACCCGGCGGCACCCAACCGTAGGCCGGCTGCTCGCCATCGCCCAGCACCTGCGCCGTGAGTGCCTCGCGGTCGATCGCCATCGCGAGCGCGCGGCGCAGCCCGATCGCATTCCGGAACGGCGGCAGGTCCAGCGCAAAGCCGTAGTAATAGACGCCGACATGCGGCGCGATGTGCAGCTGCCGGGGCAGTTCCCTGGCGAGTCGCGCGACTTCGCCTGGCGGTACCGTGTAGCTGACGTCGAGGTCGCCGGCGCGGAAACGCGTCAGCTCCGTGAGCGGGTCGGCGACGTGCACGTAGCGCACCGAATCGATGCGATTCGCGGCGTTGTTCCAGTAGTAGGGATTGCGGGCAGCGACGATGTGCGAGCCGATCTGCCACTCCACCGGCACGAAGGCGCCGTTGGTGACGGCGACGCCGGGGCGCGCGAATTCCCGCGGTCGGGCGGCGAGCGTCGCACGATGCACCGGAAAGGTGCTCGGATGCGACAGCATCGCGACGAAGTAAGGGCTCGGCGTCGCTAGCTCGACGACGAGCGTCGCATCGTCCGGCGCCGACACGCCAAGCGACGCCGGCGCCTTGCGGCCGGCGACGATGTCGGTGGCATTGACCACCGGCTCCAGCATCAGTGCGTACTGCGAGGCGGTCGCCGGATCGACGAGCCGGCGGAACGCAAACACAAAATCCCCGGCGACGAGCGCATCGCCATTCGACCAGCGGGCGGACGGGCGCAGGCTGAATGTATAGGCCCGGCCGTCGCTGGATGTGGACCACGATGCGGCCGCGCCAGGAATGATGCTGCCATCC
>JAHFSF010000095.1 GCA_023265875.1 Gammaproteobacteria bacterium
GCTTCGCGCGCGAGCATTCCGCGACGCTGCACATCCTCGATTCCGACCATCGGCTGCACAGCGAGTTGTCGCTGGTCAACTACCTGTTCGAGTATTTCCTCGTCGCCCTCGACCTCCCGAAGCGGCGCTGAGATCGCCGCGGCGGCTGGGCCGGGCGGGCTCCCTCGCTCGTTCAGCCCGAACTTATTCACTCGCTCGGGACCCCCGCCCGGCCCGACTGCCCCGTGAACAGCGCCGGTTTCAGCTGCGGCGACGGATCGCGCGCGCGGCGAGGCGGTCAACGAGCGAGGGGGCGATCAGCTGTAGCCACCGCATGACACGGCCGCGCAGGGAGGTGATCACGAGGCGGCGCCGGCGCAGCGCCGCATTCAGGATGACCGCCGCGCATTCGTCGGCAGTCATGATCTTCGCTTCCCGCATCGGGCTGGTACCCAGCGGCCGCCCGTCCGGGCCGATCGCGCGGCGATGGATTTCCGAACGCACGAAGTCGGGAGCGACGATGCTGACGCTGACACCGCTGCCGGCGAGTTCGATGCGCAGCGAGTCGAAGAAACCGATCATCGCGTGCTTGGACGCCGAATAGCCGGTGCGCGTCGGCACTCCGGCAAGTCCGGTGAGACTCGCGACCGCGACGATCCGGCCGCGCGAAGCCTTGAGTGCGGGAAGCGCCTGCCAGGTCAGCCATGCAGCGCCGAGATAGTTGGTGCGCATCAGGCGCTCAAGCAGTCCGGGATCCTGGAGTTCGTCGAGCCGCGACCACATCGACGAGCCGGCGTTGTGCAGCAGCACGTCAATGGCGCCGAACCGCGCAAGCGCCGCATCGATGAGCGCGCTGCAGTCCTCGCGTCGCGACACGTCGGTTCGCACGCCGAGCGCGGTGGCGCCAAGCGCGGTGCATTCGTCCGTGAGCGTCGCCAGGCGCTCTGCGTTCCGTGCCACCAGCACGAGGCAGGCCCCTCTGCCTGCAAGCTTGAGGGCCAGCGCGCGGCCGATTCCTTCGGAAGCGCCGGTCAGTACGACCACCTTGCCCTTGAATGAGTCCATCCGCGCTCCCGCCGGCAGGCGCCGCCGCCGGCTGCAGGATCGCGCTAAACTCCATCGTTTGTCGACCCCGGAGGACCCCGATGCACGCAGCCTGGAAGGCCGGCCTGTTGGCGATCCTCGCGATGGCCGGCTGCAGCAGCAGCGAGCCCGAGCCCAAACAGCCGCCGATGAAGGTGGAGGACACGGTATTCGGCGACCTGGTCGGAACGCAGGACAAGGCCCGCGACCGAACCAATGAAGCCATGGATGCGCACCGGCAGGCGCTCGAGGCGCAGATCAACGAGAGCGAAGCTCCGCCAGCCAAGGAGTGATCCGTGCAACGGACCCTCGAGCCGGAGCTGATGGATAACGCCTGGCAGGCACAGGCTTATGCGTGCGCTGACTTCAGCGAACCCAATGCTGCGTTCCTCGGGCACTTCGCGGAGCGGTTCCCGGAATTCGATGCCGGATCGGTCATCGATCTGGGCTGTGGCCCGGGCGATATCGCGTTGCGATTCGCCCGTCACTACCCGCACTGCCGCGTGGTCGGCATTGACGGCGCAGGCGCAATGCTCGCGCTCGCAAGGCAGGCGCTCGGACGGGAACCCGGTCTCACGGCGCGAGTGCGATTCAGGAAGGCGATGCTGCCGGTCGCTGCACTCGCGCGTCACGACGCCGTGATCAGCAATAGCCTGCTCCACCACCTGCCGGATCCCGCCACGCTCTGGAGCACGGTGCTTGCTGCCGGCAAGCCAGGGGCGGCAGTGCAGGTCATGGATCTCGCGCGGCCCGCGGATACCGCCGCCGCCCGTGGCCTGGTCGAGCATTACGCGCGGGCGGAGCCCGAGGTGCTGCGCGAAGATTTCTACAACTCGCTGCTGGCCGCGTTCGACCCGGCAGAGGTGGCGGCGCAGCTTCGCTCCGCCGGGCTCGGCGGCCTGCGCCTCGCGATGGTCTCCGACCGCCACTGGCTGGCCAGTGGAAAATTACCGGCGTGAAGCGCCTGCTCGGCCTCGACCGCAGCCTGCAGTGGATGCTGCGCGGCATCATGCGCGTATTCGTACGCACGACCGTCGTCCCGGAGGATGCGCTGCAGAGGTTGCGCGGTCGGGCGCGGCCATTGCTGTTCGTGCTCGAAGAGCGCAGCCGGTCCGATCGGCTGGCGCTTGAGCAGGCCTGCGCGGATGGCGGCCTGCGCCGCCCGACCAGGCGCCTGCAGCTGCGGGAACTTCAGCTGCCGCACTCGGTGGTCGCGCTCGAGCGGCGCGCAGGCGTGTTGCGACGCCGTGCCGACCGGCGCACGCCGCCGGAGCTTGCGAGCGCGGTGGCTGCCGCCGGCTCCGACGCGGCCCTCGAACTCGACATCGTGCCGGTTGCGGTCTACTGGGGCCGGGCGCCACAGCGCGAGCGCGCATGGTTGCGCCTGGTCCTGTCCGAGAACTGGGCGCTCGTCGGCCCGTTCCGGCGCCTGTTGTCCATCGTCTTCAACGGCCGCAGCACGCTGATCCGGTTCGGCGAGCCACGCGCGCTGCAGGGCTATTCTGCGACCGGTGTGGACGGAGCGCGCGGCGCACGCCGGCTGCTGAAGGAACTGCGCGCGGAGTTCCGGCACATGCGTGCGGATACGCTTGGCCCCGACCTGTCGTCGCGCCGCGTGATCGTCGCGCAGGTCCTGCGGACCCGGGCCGTGCGCCAGGCTGTGCGGCAGGAAATCCGGGAAACGAAGGCCTCGCGCCGCGACGGCCTGCGGGCCGCGCGCCGGCATGCGCTCGAGATTGCCGCCAATTACTCGCACGCTTTCGTGCGCGCGGCGGAGCGGCTGCTGCACTACCTGCTGACCCGGATCTACGATGGCGTCGAGGTACGAAATGCCGAGTACCTGGACCAGCTGCCGCCGGCCTGCGAAATAGTCTATGTTCCCTGCCACCGCAGCCACGTCGATTACCTGCTGCTGTCCTACGTGATCTACCGGCGTGGCTATGCCGCGCCTTACGTCGCGGCGGGGATCAATCTCAACCTCCCGGCCATCGGCCGCCTGCTGCGGATGGGCGGAGCCTTCTTCATCCGGCGCAGTTTCCGCGGCAACAGCCTGTACCCGATCGTTTTCATGAAGTACGTGGACGTCATGATGAATCGCGGCCACGCGATGGAATTCTTCATCGAGGGCACCCGCAGCCGCACCGGCAGGCTGCTGCAGCCACGCACCGGCTTCCTGAGCATGACCGTGCGCAGTTTCCTGCGCGACACCCGCCGGCCGGTCGCCTACGTGCCGGTTTACTTCGGCTACGAACGCCTGTTCGAGGGCGAAACCTACATTGACGAGCTGTCGGGCCGGCCGAAACAGAAGGAATCGGTCGGCGGCCTGTTGCGAGTGCTGCCGCAACTGCGCCGGAACCTCGGCCGGGTCCACATCAACTTCGGCAGGCCGCTGCTGCTCGACGGCGTGCTGGATGAGTTGAAAAAGGACTGGCGCAGCGACGTGAAGGACGAGGAGGTGCGGCCGGCCTGGTTCGGCGAGGCAGTCGATTCGGTTGCCGCGCAGATCATGCGCAGGATCAATGCGGCTGCGGCCGTGGCGCCGATCAACCTGGTGTCGGTCGCGCTGCTCGCGACGCCGCGCCAGGCCATGCTTGAGGTCGATCTGGAGAAGCAATTGCAGCTCTATATTGACCTGCTGAAAGCCTGCCCGTATTCGCCGGACATCTCGGTTGCCGCCGAAGACGGTGCCTCCATCATCCGCCGCGTCGAGCAGATGGGCATGCTCGAGCGCCGGGCGCACCCGCTCGGCGACGTGCTGCGGATGGTCGAGCAGAACGCGGTGCTCGCGACTTACTACCGCAACAACGTGCTGCACCTGTTTGCGTTGCCATCGCTGGTCGCCTGTGCGTTCCTGAACAATCCGTCGATGCGTCACGAAGACGTGCACCGGCTGGTCTGGCGCGTCTATCCGTACATCCGCGCGGAACTGTTCCTGCGCTGGCGTGAAGATGAGGTCGCGGGCGCGGTCGACGGCGTGCTGGCGGCGCTCGCCGGACAGGGTTTGCTGGAGCGCAGCGGCGATGGCGCTTTCTGGCGGCGGCCGTTGACAGGCAGCGCCGAAGCGGTGCGGCTGTCGCTGATCGCACAGGCGACGATCCAGACGATAGAGCGCTACTACCTGGCAATCGCGCTGCTGCTGCGTGCCGGGCGTTCCGTGCTGGCTCCGGAGGCACTCGAACAGCGCTGCGTCGCGATGGCACAACGGATGTCCATGCTGTACGGGCTGGCGGCCCCGGAATTCTTTGATCGGGCGATGTTCCGCGACTTCATCGAACTGTTGCGCCTGCGCGAGGTGATCCGGCTGGACTCCGAAGGCAAGCTGACCTTTGACGTCGCGCTGCAGGCGGTGGCAGAGGATGCACGGATCGTCCTGTCCGAGCAGATCCGCAACAGCATCCTGCAGGTGACGCACAGCTGAGTTCGGGCGTCCCGGGCCGGTCGCAAGGCCGGAATCGTGATCGGGCGGGCGCGACGCGAAGCTTGTTACCGGGCAGCAGCGTTCAGCGCCTGGCCAAGGCGCGCGATGCCTTCGTGGATCTCCGGCACCGTGTAAAACGCGAAGCAGAGCCGCAGGCAGTTGTGCATGCCGCCCGCGGTGGAGCACCTTGACCCCGCCTGGAATCCGGTGTGTGCTTCCCGCGCCGCCACCTGCAGGTCTGCGGCATTGATATGGGCAGGCAGGTTCAGCCAGAAGAAATACCCGCCCTGCGGCCGTTGCCAGGTAGCGATGCCGCCGAGGTGTTGGTGAAGGGCCTGATCCATGGCATCGGCCCGCGACGCGTATTTCAGGCGTAGCTCGGCCAGCAGCCGCGCCAGCGAGCCGTCTTCCAGCATCTGCCGCACGATATGCGAACAGAAGTGGTTGAAGTTGCCGCCGCTGATGATGACGCCGCTGGCAAGGAGATTGCGTATCAGATCCGCATTGGCCTGGATCCAGCCGAGCCGCATGCCGGGCGCGAGAATTTTCGAGAACGAGCCGAGTGACAGCACGTTGCCGTGCTCCACCCAGGTGCCGAGCGCCGGCGGCGGCGGTTCCGCGTAGTGCAGCAGCTGGTAGACCTCGTCGGCGGCGATGATAAAGCCGTGTTCGCGACTGAGCGCCACCAGCCGCTCGCGGCGCGCATGGCTAAGCGTCTGCCCGGTCGGGTTGTTGAAACTCGGGATCGTGTACACCAGCCGGGGAGGGCTTCGTGCGAGTTCCTGCTCGAAGCGATCGAGGTCCATGCCGTGGCCGTCCTGCGGTATGCCGACGATGTTCAGTCCGTGATCGCGGAAAATCTGGAATGCCAGGAAATACGTGGGATCTTCGGTGAACACGGTATCGCCCGGGCGCGTGAAGCGCTGGCAGACGAAATCAAGCGCCTGCGAGATACCGGCACTGAGGAACAGCGACTCGGCGCGGGCCTCATGGCCGCCCGCGCGCGTCAGGAACTCCGCGAGTGCTGCGCGGAACCGTGCATCACCCTGCTTCTCGCCGTAGTTCAGTTCCAGGGGCTGCGCAGCGGCGAAGAAACGCTCGCTGGCGGCACGCACCAGCCACACCGGCAACAGATCGGCGGACGGCTGGCCCACGCCGAAGTCGATGACGCCGCGTTCGGGTTCGCCGTCGAAGCTGACATGCACGCTCATGACGCTTTCACCGGCACCTGCACCAGGCGAAAGACGTCGCCGGGCCGGCCCTGCAGAAACGCCCGGATATTCTGCGCCGAAATGCGCCGCAGGTCGGCCAGTGCCGCCTCCGAGTAGAACGCCACGTGTGGTGTCAGCAACACGTCCGTGCGACCGGCCAGCGGATGGTGCGCGAGATGCGGAGAATCCTCCGCAAGCACGTCGAGCGCCGCTCCGCTGACCTGGCCGTCGTCCAGAGCGCTGACCAGATCCGCTTCGACGATCAGGCCACCGCGCGCGACGTTGACCAGCAGCGGCTTCAGCCGCATGCGCGCGAACGCGGCGCGGTCCAGCAGTCCGCGATTGCCGGCGTCGAGGTTGCAGTGCAGGCTGACGATGTTCGCGGACGCAAGCAATTCGTCGATACTGCAGAGGCGCGCCCCGTGCCGCAGCGCGGTCACTTCATCGATCTGTGGATCACACGCAAGGACAATCAGGCCGAATGCCGATGCCCGGCGACAGACCGCCTGCCCGATGCGGCCAAAGCCGATCAGCCCGAGTGTCTGGCCTTTGAGGCGCTGCACGCCGTGGACTTCATTCCAGCGCCAGTCCCTGCGTATCTGTACCTGGCGGTGATAGTCGAGCAGGCGGCGGTTCAGCGCCAGCACGAGCGCCATGGCGTGGTCCGCCACTTCCTCGGTGCAGTATTCGCCGACACAGCTGACACGGATGCCGCGCCCGGCCGCCGCGTGCACATCCACACAGTCCCAGCCGGTTGCCGCCACCGAGATGATGCGGCAGCGATCCAGCTGCCGCAGCACCGTACTGTCGAACGGGACGTAGTCGGTCAGGATCGCATCGGCATTGCGACACGCGGCGATCAACGCGCTCTGCTCGCCGCGATACGTGAATGTCTCGATGCATGCCGGCTCCGGCAGCTGCTGTCGCTCGATCGACAGATCACGCCCCGCCGCTTCCGGCATCTCGGCGACGACAATGGTGGGTGCCGCGCTCACGCTGCTTGCTCCACGGGCCGCTTCGCCCCGGCCGTGTGCATCACCAGCAGCACCGTTGTCGAAACAAGCAGACCGGGCCACAGCGGATCAAGCGCGAACACGCCGCCCGCGCCGGCGTCAGCCGCGATGCGCCAGCCGATCACGGTCGCGAGCGACAGGCTGATGCTCCAGAATGCGGCGTCCGCGTGCAGCCTGTTCCAGAAGATCGCCGCAATGGTCGGCAGGAACAGCGCTGCCGAATTGATCGTGAACCCGAATTGCAGGATGCCGATGATGTCCCGCATCTTCCACGCCATGGCCATGGCCAGAAGGCCCGTGATCAGCGAGGCGACGATGCCGATCCTGAGCATGGCCCGGGGCGGGATATCCGGCCGGAAGTAGCGCTGGTGAATATCGCGGGTGTAACTCGCCGAGGCCGTGAGCATGCAGATGTCGGCGGTGGACATCACCGCGGACAGGATGCCGATCAGCAACAGGCCCTTCAGGCCTACCGGAAAGCTGTCGAGCACGAATCGCGTCAGGATGCCGTTGCTGACCTCGACGTCCGGGTACAGCACCGCGCAGGCCAGGCCCAGCCATACCGATGCCACGGCGAGCGGCAGTATCAGAGCTATCGCCAGCAGCGTGCCGGAGCGTGCCGCGGCCGGATCACGCGCGGCGTAGCAGCGCGTGTAGCTGTCCATCGCGACGAAAAAGCTCAGCACGATCGAAACCACCAATGCCGCAATCCGGTCCCAGCCTTGAGCGCCCAGGTCAAAGTACGATGCCGGCAGCACCGCCTGCATGTCACCCCAGCTTCCCGCCTTGGAGATTGCGATCGGTATGCCGACCGCAACGACGCCGACCAGCAGCAGCGCGACCTGCACCCAGTCGGTATAGGTGACCGCCAGGTAGCCGCCACAGGCCGTATAGGCAATCACGACGGCGCCGGACAACAGCAGGCAGGTGTCGTAGTTCCAGCCCAGCAGCACCTGTAGGATCGCGGCCCCGGCAACCAGCTGGCCGGCGGTATAGGCCGTGTACGCGATGATGGTCGTGAGCGTCGCCACCATGCGTGTGCGGCTGTCGTAGTACTGCTCCATGATATCCGGGTAGGTCAGGTGACCGTGGCGATCGCCGAGCTGCTTGACGCGTGCCGCCATGATCAGCCCGAACAACAGGCAGCCGATGGCCTGTGCCGTGACATACCAGATGCCTGTAACGCCGACTTCAAAAGCGCGCGAGGAGGAGCCGACTACCGCCGCGCCGCCCACCCAGGCCGCCATCCACAGACACGCGATCGTGACCGGGCCCATGCGCCGGCCCGCGACAAAATAGTCCTCGATGCCCTGCTGGCGGTGCTGTGCATAAAAGCCGAGGCCCAGCATCAGCGCGAGATAGGCGAACAGGATCGCGGTGTCGACAATTCCCATGCTAGTGGGCTTGCTTCCGATTTCTGACCCATCCCGCGATCACCTTGATGTCCTCCGGCGTTGTCCTGCAACAACCGCCGATCAAGCGCGCGCCGGCTTCATACCAAACCTTCGCCTCCTCGCCAAATGAATCCGTGGCACGTGGACCACTCCATTCATTCCCGGCGGCATCATAGCCTTCGCCAAGATTCGGATACACGAGAATCGGTTTGACAGTCTGCTCCTTGCCTTCGCGAATCAGGGATGGAATGTGTCTGGGCGACGTGCAATTGATACCGATGGCCGTGATCTGGGGATTTCCGTCCAGCAAACGCACGCAGTCGCGAAAGGACTGACCCCCGGAGATGCGTCTATCATCTCGTGCCGAGAAACTGATCCAGGCCGTGATGTCCGGAAATTCCTCGAGTAGTCTTGAAAGCGCCCGGGCTTCCACCAATGAGGGAATTGTTTCACACGCCAGCATATCGGGGCCGGCTTCCACCAGCGCCTTCATGCGGGGACGATGAAAATCCATCAATTCTTTTTCACTGAGTCCGTAATTGCCGATGTATTCCTCGCCGTTGCCAAGATATGCGCCATACGGTCCCACCGAGGCGGCGACGAACGGTTTTGATCTCCCGATACGATTCGACTCGTCTGCCCAGAACTCATCCCGCGCGGCAAGGGCGAGTTCCACCGATTTTTGAATCAGGATCGTGGCTTCCTTCGCACTCAAATTGCGTCGCACGAAGCCCTGAATGGTGGCCTGGTAACTTGCCGTAATTGCGCAATCCGCGCCGGCTTTGAAATAGTCGCAATGGACCTGTTTGATCGTCTCAGGTTGTTCCAGCA
>JAHFSF010000096.1:0-6621 GCA_023265875.1 Gammaproteobacteria bacterium
TTAAGGTCACTGACCTGCGCCGGCGGCGGATCCAACGTCATCATTTCCTTCGGCATCCTTGGACTTCGCGTTTTGTGCAGTCCAGCCGCCGCGACGCTATCCTTGCAGCTCACGCTCGCGATCGGAGGAAGCATGGGGGAATTGCTGGCAAGGACGAGGCCGCATCACAGCGTCTGCGTCTACTGCGCTTCCAGCCTGGCCTGCGACGCTGCTTATCACGACGTTGCGCGTCGCCTCGGTGGACTGCTGGCGGTAGCGGGATGCTCGATTGTCTACGGTGGCGGCAGGTCCGGCTCAATGGGAGCGCTGGCTGAAGGCGCGCTCGCGGCCGGCGGACGCGTGGTCGGCATCATTCCCCGGTTCATGCAGGACCTGGAGTGGGGTCACGATGCCCTGTCGGAGTTGCACGTCGTCGAGGACATGCGCACTCGCAAGCATGAAATGCTGACGCGTGCCTCGGCGGTCGTGGCACTGCCTGGCGGGACCGGCACGCTCGAGGAACTGCTGGAAGCGATTACGCTGAAGCGGCT
The DNA here is from genome assembly GCA_023265875.1 of Gammaproteobacteria bacterium. Taxonomy (GTDB): domain Bacteria; phylum Pseudomonadota; class Gammaproteobacteria; order Steroidobacterales; family Steroidobacteraceae; genus SCUD01. The sequence goes on from JAHFSF010000096.1 coordinate 531, forward strand.
CGGCTTGTTCCTCGGCCCGATCATCCTGGTCAATACGCGGGGCTACTACGATCCGTTGTTGTCGCAGCTTGCGGCGGCTATCGACGGCCGTTTCATGGATGCGCGGCACGGCGAGTTGTGGACCGTCGTTGCGGACCCGGAAGCGGTGCTGCAGGCGATCGAGACATCGCCGGAATGGAGTGCCGACAACCGCAATTTCGCCGTCGCCCGGTGAATCGGATAAAATCCGCGTCTTCAGCCTCCGATCCGGGGATCCCACTGCAATGAGCACCGAACGTCCTGGCGATCCGCAGATGGACGCCCAAGCCCTGTACCGCGAGGACGTGTTCACGGACCAGCACGTCGGCACGATCCGGCGCCTGACGCCGGTGAAGTCCGATGGCGGCGACGATCCGTCGCGGCCGGTGCTGTACATCGGCCAGGCGACGGTGATGACGCCGATGGGATCGCTGCCATTGTCCTTCGAACTCGAGGCGGGAGGCCTGGCTGAGGCCGTGGAACGGTTTGGCCCCGCAGCGCAGCAGGCGATCGAGGAGGCGGCGCGTGAACTGCAGGAGATGCGCCGTCAGGCCGCATCATCCATCGTGATTCCGGACGCCGGCTCCGCCGCGGCATTGAAGGGCATCAGCGGCAAGGGCGGTATCCAGTTGCCCTGAGCCGCTGCAAGCGGTCATGTAGTGCCTCATGCCGGCCACTGCCGTGCGCGCACATTCTGCAGCAGCCAGGGTTGATCTGAATCGAGATGTTCGCTGAACAATTCGCCGCGACCCTGCAGTGGCGTCCAGTCCGTGTAGGCACCTGTCATCGTGCCGAGGTAGGGCCGCGCAAAATCGAGGCACTCGCGAAAATTCAGGTCATCCGCTTCGCGCAGCCCTTCGTGCGGATGGTGTATGGCCCAGACCGCCGCGGCGAGCGCGCCTGCCGCCACCTGCAGGCAGGTTGCATTCGTGTATGGCACGTGCCGTCGCGCCTCGGCAATCGACAGCTGCGATCCGTACCAATACGCGTTCTTCGAATGGCCTGCGAGCAACACCCCGAGCTCGTCGGTGCCGGTGACGATCTCGGTGCCGATGATGCGCCGTGCCGGCTGCGGCTGCCAGCCGCGGCCCTCCAGTTCCATCGCCGACAGCATCCCGTCATCACAGGGGTGATAGACGAACATGACCGTGGGGCGGTATTCGAACCTGGATGCCTGGCGCAGCGACAGGTGATCTGCGATCGAGAAGATCTCGTCGTGCGTCAACAGCAATCCCTGGAAGCCGCCGGTGGATGGCAGCCAGCTGCGTGCGAACGTCGCGCCGCCGGGTCGCTGCAGGAAAACCGAGCCGCAGCCGCGGCGATGCCACTGCGCTCCCGCAGGCCTGGTGAGTTCGGCCGTGCCGAGTGACAGCTCCGCCGGCTGCATCAACTCGTCGATGAAGCCATCGATGGACCAGGTGTTGACGAATTCGTTGGGTCGCTTTGGCCGGTCGGCGGCCTGCGTGTCGCGCTCGGAAATCTGGATCAGCGTGACGCCGAGGTCGCGGGCGAGCACAGCCCAGCCCGCCGCGTCGGCTGGATCGGGTACGGGCTGCGCCAGTCCCCTGGACAGGTCGAGCAGCGCCTGCTTGACGAAATGCGAAACGAGGCCGGGATTGGCTCCGTGGTCGACGACTGCAGTCGGCGCGCCAGGGCCAAGACGCCTGGCGAGTTTCAGCATGTCCTCCCGCGTGACGAAATTGGTGCGCTCGCGCAGCGTCAGCATCGGGTTGTCGAATACGCCGGGCCAGGGCTCGATCGACGTGTCGACATAAAGCACGCCATGGGTGGAACACCACTCAACGAGGTCGACGCTTGAGACATTGACCGAAAGATTCAGCAGCAGGTCGCCCGGCCTGAGCCTTCGCGCCAGCTCGCGCTGATAGGTGGCGGGCTTGAGGTGGCAATGCACGAAGCGGGCCTGATTTGCGGTCGCGAAAGCGCGGCCACGCCCGCTGGCTTCCAGTACCGTCAGCCCGCCTTCGGGCAACAGCAGATGGCGGCGCAACAGCGGCAGCACGGCCTGGCCGATACTGCCGCAACCGACCATCAGCACGCGTCCGGCAAACTCGACAGTCTCGATCCGGGTGTTCGGCACCCGTAGACCCTAGCAAATACGCGACAACCCTGCAGCGGATGTCAATGGCAACCATGGACGGGTCAAGGATGCGATTGCTTCAATGCCCGGGCCGCCCTCGGCGCAGAAGGCGGCGTCGTTCGAGCAGGGCGCGGAGTGACTTGTCGGGCGGTAGCCGGGCAACGTCAAGGGCCGACAGGCCGTCGGCATTCCGAGCGCGGGTGCTCGCGCTGGCCTGGTGCAAATCACAGGCGCAAGCGCGGCGGCAACGTGCAGCATGTCATTGCGCGGTGCGCCGCTGACGTCGGCTCCGGCCTTGAGCGGCGCCTCGACGACTTCGCGGTCGCCGCGGCTCACCGCGACCTCAAGTACGCCATTCTAAAATGACATGGTCGGGGCTTAACTCGATTCGAGATTTGAACCGGCACCGATCCATCTGGAGTTGGAGTTCGTCGCTTCAGACCTTCACGTGATGAACATGATCGGCCACTGGTGGAGCAGTGGTCAGTCTTCAGAGTCGCGGGGCTACGACGATACAGTGATACCCTACCAATGCGCTACAGGGTTCCGCCACGCGCGATAAGGCACCCTCCTACTGTGTCGGAACCCACCGCTAGCCGACTCTAGTCGGCATGAGATTTCGTCCCAGCCGCCGTGCTGCCTACGTCCTTGCGGCAGTCGCCGTGGTCGGAGGGCTGCTCGAACTTCTGGCAGGACGGCCGGCGACCTCCAGGGCTGCCGCAGATCCGGGTGCCGCCTCTGCGGTGCCGACGCAACCCGCAATGCCCGGACTTTCATTGGCGCGCGAAAGCAAGTCGTCGAAGTTGGCGCCCGCCACGGCGAAACTGCTCTTCGCTCTGGCTCGTCGCACGGCGGATACTTCGGATGGCGGCAACATGTTCGCTGCCCACACATGGCATGTAGCGCGACCGCCGCCACCACCAGCAGCAGGACCTCCGGCCGAACCGACCGCACCACCGCTTCCATACGCATTCGTCGGTAGCTACGCGCAAGGCAGCAATGAGACGGTGTATTTCCTGACGCGCGGCGACCGCGTGTATGACGTGAAACAGGGAGACAGGCTCGATGGGATCTACAGCATTGACGGCGTCGAGAATGGCCAGCTGATCTTTACCTACATGCCATTGAATATTCGACAAACGCTGCCCTTTGGTGGTGGTCCTTGATCTCGGCTGCGAGAACGTCCGTTGCGGCGATCGTCACCGTGATGCTCCTGGTGGGTTGCGCCGCCGATCGCCTGCACCGTGAGGGGCTCGCGGCGCTCGAAGGCGGACGCTATGCGGAAGGCATTGCCAAGCTTGAGCAGGCTGCCGCGAGCGACCCTGGCAACGCGACATATCGACTGGATCTCAAGGCCCGGCGTGAGGCTGCAGTCCAACACCTGATAGCCGCGGCGGACACCGCCCGCGGCGCAGGCCAGCTTGATAAGGCCGATAGCCTCTATCGCAGCGTTCTCGCGCTCGAAAGCGGCAACAACCGCGCACAGCACGGCATCTCTGGCGTGCTGGCAGACCGGCGGCACGCGGCTCTCGTTGCTCAGGCGCAGCATGACTTTGAAAGTGGCGCGTCCGAGCAGGCAGACGCGAAGCTGCGGGCGGTGCTGTCGGAGGACCCGTCGTTCGCTGAGGCGCAGGCGTTGCGTACGAAGATCAATGATGCACGTGGGCCAGTCAATGTTGTGCCGCAACTGCGTACGCGTGACAACCGACCGGTAACGCTGCAGTTTCGCGACGCGAACACGAAGATGGTGTTTGAGGTGCTGTCACGCCAGACCGGCATCAATTTCATCTTCGACAAGGATGTGAGGAGCGACGGCAAGACCACGATCTTCGTGCAGCAGGTGCCGGTTGAGCAGGCGATCGAGCTGGTGCTTGGCCAGAACCAGCTCGCCCGCCAGGTACTGGCCGAGAACATGGTGCTGATCTATCCGAACACTGCGCAGAAACAGAAGGATTACGAGGGCCAGATCGTCAAGACCATCTATCTCACGAACACCGATCCGAAGCAGGCGCAAAACCTGCTGAAGACTGTGCTCAACACGAAGACGGTCTTCACCGACGATCGCACCAACGAAATTGTCATCCGCGATACGCCGGAGACGGTGCGCATGGCAGAAAAGCTCATTGCGTCGCTGGACCTGCCCGAGCCGGAGGTCATGATGGAGGTCGAGGTTCTCGAAATCACGCGGACTCGCCTGCAGCAGCTCGGCATTAACTATCCGACTGCAGCGTCATTCAGCATGACGAAGCCCGACGGCTCGGACGGCGCGTTTGTCGTGTCCGATTACGACAAGCAGAATTCGGACACGATCACCGCCACGCCGCTCAGCGCCTCGGTCGATCTCCTGAAACAAGTGGGCGTCACCAATTTGCTTGCGAGTCCGCGCATTCGTGCGCGCAACCGGGAAAAGGCCAAATACCTCGTTGGCTCCAGAGTACCCGTGATCACGAACACGGTGACCCCGACTACGAGCGGCACGTCCGTGGTGACTGGCAGCGTGCAGTATCTCGACGTCGGGTTGACGCTGGAAGTCGAGCCGACCATTTACCTCGACGGCGATGTCGCGATCAAAGTAAATCTCGAGGTGAGCACGATCGTCAAGGAAGTGCGCGTTGGTGGCACATCGGATAATGATCAGGGTACCTTGGCGTACGAGATCGGCACGCGCAACGCGAGCACGCTGCTGCGCCTGAAAGACGGTGAGACTCAGATCCTGGCGGGCCTCATCAACGATCGCGATACGCGCAATTCGAGCCACATTCCCGGGTTGGGCGACATTCCATTGCTCGGCCGCTTGTTCGGTTCGAGGCGCACGTCAAGTGACAAGACGGAAATTGTGCTCTCAATCACACCGCGCATCATTCGCTCGCAGCCGCGGCCGGCGAGCAATGACACGGAATTCTGGTACGGCACTGAATCGAGTGTGCGTAGCACACCGCTGGGCGCATCTGGCACCGGCAGCGCGAGCAGCGATGACGCCCACGGCACCGCAGGCGGCGCAATTGACCTGAGTGCCGCAGCCGCCGTGTCCGATGCTGCGGCAGGGTCAGTATCGGCGCCTGACGTTGCCACACCGGTAGTGCTGACGGCGCCTCCGTCAAAATCGCCGCCCAGCATTCCGGGCGCGCCGACAGTCGCGTGGGAGGCACCGGGGGAGACGACAGTAGGACAGGATTTCGATGTCACGGTGAGATTTTCCGGCGGCAGCGAGATGAAGAACGTGCGCGCGCAGGTTCGCTACGACCCGGCGGTACTGATTCTGACCTCCGCCGAGGCAGGGGACACCGTTCCGGGCGAACTCCGGGGGATCTCTATACCACGGATCAATCAGATCGCAGGCGTTGTGCAGTTCGTTGTGAACGCATCGCCGGACAGGCCGGTACAAGGCGACGGTAGCTTGATCGTGCTGCATTTCAAGGCAACTACGCCCAGCGCGGGTAGCAAGATTTCCCTGCAACTGGCCGTCGTTGGCGCGAACGGCGCGACGATGCCACCCGCCGTACAGCAACCACTCACGGTCATCGTGAGCCCGTGACTGCCTGAGGGTCGATCGTGGGTTCTACAGGGTTTTTCCACCCTATCTGAGGTCTTACCCGCCGGTGCGGGAAGCATTTTCCCAATTGTTCAATCGGCCCATTCTGTGAAATGTGCACCAATCAGGAGACGTTACCGATGCCCCGGGTTGGCAGCGGGAGGGACCACGTCGCGTGCCAGTGCCAGTCGATCAAAAAATAATCGGGGCTATTGACAGAGTCGCTGTCGTAAAAGCGTTTGAACCTGCCAGGCGAAAATGGACGGTGTGCGTATTAAATCTGGTCGGGGTTTTGTTTCGAACCAAGTCACGGGGAAAAGGTGAGACCGGAGGTCCAATGATCAGTTCCCAGTTCTTGCGTCAGGGGACAGCGGCAACTCTTTTCCTTGCGTTCGCGCTACCCGCGAATGCGCAGTCGTTTCAGGTGCAGTGTCCGTCCACTA
>JAHFSF010000096.1:6631-8928 GCA_023265875.1 Gammaproteobacteria bacterium
TCCACTACGGCGACGCATCCGGGCGGTGATGGAATCAAGTGCCAGCAAATCTCGGGCGGCGATGGCTTCGCGACGATGGGTGACGGCACGCAGACCTACCTGTTCGCCTTCGGTCCGTTATCGGGTCTGGCAGATATCGTCAACTACGGACTGCCGGGAACGCAGACAGCAGCAGAATTCAACAAGGATTCCAGCCTCCCTGCCAACCTGTCACAGCTGACCGTCGGTGCTCCAAGACCCGGGGACACGTTCAACGGCGCGGTAGGTCTGGTTCCCGATCCTGAAGCCGGCAACGCACTCGACGGCCACGTCGACCCGCGGCCGATCATGGACGTCGGCACGCTGAACGGCAGCATGCCGGCGCCGCTGTTTGCGATCGACGAGGACGACGAATTCTTCCTGACGCTCACCAATGTCGGACAGATCATGCGACCGGACCTGTTCGAGCAGCACACGGTTCATTTTCACGGCTACCCGAATGCATCCGCGTTTTATGACGGCGTGCCCGACGCCTCGGTCGCCATCAACATCGGCGGCAGCTTCACGTACTACTACCTCGCGCCTGACGCGGGCACCTACCTCTGGCATTGTCATATCACACCGCCCGAGCACCTGGAGATGGGCATGGTCGGGCAGGTGTACGTGCGGCCGCGGCAGAATCGGGTAACGGCTGGTACAGACCTCGGCGTCGCGCTGAAAGCTCAGCAGATCGATAAACGAACGAAGTGCGACAGTACGGACATCCTTTGCTCGAACCCGCTGCCGGCCGGCGCCGATGAAAGCACCGGCTCCACCGGCAAAGTACACGTTGCAGGTGCCATGTACGTTTATAACGACGGCGACGGTTCGACGGCCTACGACGTTGAATACCCGATGAATATGCACGGCTTCGATCCGAACTTTCATTTCGTCGGCATGACCTTCAATCCGGAAACCTTCACCGACCTGAAGGACAAGTACTTCATGCTGAACGGGCGGAGCTATCCGGACACCGTGAATCCGGATGCGTTGAGCACGCAAGGTCCCGATGGCGTCGAGCGTCACTCGCAACCCATGCGGGATCTCATCAATATTCCCCTGGGTGGCAAGGCGCTGCTGCGACTGTCCGACCTCAACGTGACCGAGTTCCACACGCTAGCCTCGCTCGGCATCCCGATGCACGTCGTTGGCATGAACGCGAAGCTGCTGCGCGACCAGGACGGCAACAACATGGACTACTACGCGAACTCGATCACGCTCGGTGGCGGCGAATCGATCGACGTGATCCTGGACGCCTCGGACACGACTAAGTACACCGCGAATTCGGTCTTCTACCTGTACACACCCCAGCTCGATCACCTGTCGAACGACGCCGAGAACTTCGGCGGAATGATGACCGAAATCCACATCTTAGGTTGCGATCCGGCGCACTTCGACCCGACCACCAAGCAGTGTATTCCTGCTATCTAGGAGAGAGTGGCCATGCACGCTTTGACGAATTCGAATGGGCCTCTCCTGAAAGGCGCGGGGATTGCGATGGCGTCGCTGTTCGCCTTCGGCGCGAATGCGGCCGCACCTGGCATGACCGGTCCGAGCTTCGACCTGATTGCAGCACCGGGCTACATCTCTCAGCCCGACGGTTCGAGCATCTATTCCTGGGGCTATGGCTGCAATACCGCGCCGGTTGGATACCTTCCGGCGACGATTGCGGGCGCCTCCTGCCCCAGCGGGGTGATGCAGCTCCCGGGGCCCACGCTGATCGTGAAACAGGGCGACGCCGTAAGCGTGACCCTGCACAACAAGCTGCCGGCTGCTGCGGGCAACACGTCAATTCTATTCCCGGGCTTTGAAGTGACAGCGGCCGGTGGAGCGGTCGGCCTTCTGACGCAGGAAGCCACGCATTTACCCGGTGGGGACGTAACCTATACATTCACTGCGACAACAGCCGGCACGCATACATACTACAGCGGCACCCAGGGCGACCTGCAGATCGAGATGGGCCTTTACGGCGCGCTGATCGTGCTGCCGAACCTGAATGGCGCCGTACCGACAAACTACATCGTCCCGCCGGCCGGTCTGCCTGATACGTGCCACGCCCTCGCTTCTCCAAACCTGCCGACAGGCCACGTCGATTTCCGCTTGGCAGCGGCTGCGTACGATCACCCCTCGGCCTGCTACGACCGCGAATACTTGTTTCAGTTCTCGACCATCGACCCCTTGATCCACAGCCAGGCCGAAGCGCAGGCGGGGCTCCCATGCACGCAGTCGACTGCTTGCATGGTCGTCGCGACTGAGCCGTACTTGCCGGCCTACTTCAT
>JAHFSF010000097.1 GCA_023265875.1 Gammaproteobacteria bacterium
TGAAGTTCCTGCGGCAGATGGGCGAGGCACTGGCGTGGCTGCATGCAGCCGGCGTGCAGCACCGCGATCTCAAGCCCGGCAACGTGATGCTGCGCGACGAGACCTCGGTGGCGCTGATTGACTACGGTCTTTCAAAGCAGCTTGAACTCGATGCATCGATCACGGGCAGCGGCGAGATATTCGGCACGCCGTACTACATGAGTCCCGAGCAGGGTCACGGCCGCGAAACCGATGAACGCAGCGATATTTACAGCCTAGGCGTGATTTTCTACGAGATGCTGATGCGCCGTAAGCCCTATGTCGCCGGCACGCCGATGCAGGTCATCTACAAGCACGCGCACTCGCCGCTGCCGGAACTGCCCGCCGAACTGAAGCGCTTCGAACCGATACTCTACAACTGCATCGCGAAGGATCCGCAGCGCCGCTATCGCAGCGCGGACCAGCTGGTGGACGCGGTGCGGGAACTGGAACGCGACGAGACCGAGCGCCTGTCCGCCGGCCTCTGAACGGACGCCGCAATTCAGGACGGGCAGGGCTGCAGCCGGTAGCCCGTTTCAACCCAGTGCAGCACGCTGGCCGTCGAATGCCAGTCGCCGAGCACGATTCGTGTGCAGGGCAGCCCGCCGAGGTCGAACCGATGGATTCCCGGCCGGTGGGTATGGCCGTGGATCAGGACCTGCACGTCCGCGGCACGCAGCAGCGCCTCGACCGCTGGCTGGCTGACGTCGGTGATGTACGCGCCGGCAGCGGCCAGGTGCTCGCGGCTGCCGGCGCGCGCCTCCCCGGCGAGGCGGCGCCGGTCTGCGAGCGGAAGCGACAGCAAGCCGCGGCGCACGCCCGGATCCCGGACCAGCGCACGCAGGCGCTGGTACGCGCCGTCATCGAGGCAAAGCCCGTCGCCATGCGAGAGCAGCACGCGGGTCCCGGCGATCGACACGATGGCCGGATCATCGAGCAGCAGGGCGCCGGTCGCCGCACAGAAGCGCTCGCCGATCAGGAAGTCGCGATTGCCGTGCATCAGGTAGACCAGCGTGCCGCGGTCAGCAACGGCGCGTAGCGCCGCGATAACGGCGCGGTGGGCCGGCTCTGGATCGTCGTCGCCGATCCAGGTTTCGAAAATGTCACCGAGCAGGTACAGCGAGCGGGCACCGCGGATGCCCGCCAGGAATCCGACAAACCGTTCTGCGATGGCCGGTGTGGCTGGATCCAGATGCAGGTCGGAAGCGAACCAGATGCTCACCGGCTGGTTTCCGGCCCCGGCGGCGTCGGCGCTGGCGCCGGTTCTGTCCGCGGCTCCGCCGACGTCGCCGTTTCGACAACGAATGCGCGCTGGATCACCACGGCTTCGACCGGGACGTCCGGGCCGATCAAGGTCACCGTGCGGGTCGGCAGGTGCGCAATGCGATCGACGACATCCATCCCCTCGACGACCCGGCCGAAGACGGTATAACCCCAGCGACTCGGCAGCGGATCGAGACCGGCGTTGTCCATCAGGTTGATATAGAACTGCGACGAGCCGGAATGCGGGCTTTCCTCGCGCGCCAGACCGATCGTGCCGCGCCGGTTCGAGAGGCCATTGCCGCTTTCATTCGGGATCGCCGCTCGTCCCTGGCGCGGCATCAGGCTGGCGTCGAATCCGCCGGCCTGGACCACGAAATTGGGGATGACCCGGTGAAACACGGTGCCGTCGTAGTAGCCGTCGCGGACATAGCGGAGGAAGTTCTCGCTGGTGAGCGGCGCGCGCACCGTGTCGAGTTCCAGCACGAAGCTGCCCTGCGTCGTCTCGACCCGGACCTGCGGCGTGAGCGAAGTTGACTGCTGGGCCAGGGTCGCCACAGGAATCAGGGCGATCAGCAGGACGGTGGCGCGATACGACATCGGATCGGGATCTTAGCGCACCCGGGCGCGTGAGACGCCGGGTCCGATCCCGTAGACTGTGGCGCCGATGGAGCCGAAAACCGTCACCCGCTTCGCCCCCAGCCCGACCGGGGCCCTGCATCTTGGCAATGCGCGCACGGCGCTCTTCAGCTTCCTGATGGCGCGCGCGGCCGGCGGGCGCTTCATCCTGCGGGTCGAGGATACCGACCGCAGCCGCGACAGCGATGAATTCATCCGCTCGCAGCTGGACGATCTCGCCTGGCTGGGATTGTCATGGGACGCCGGGCCGGATCGGGAGGATGGCAGCGGACCGTATCGCCAGTCGGAACGGGCGGCCATCTATGAGGATCTCTACGCGCGATTGCAGCAGGCAGGTTACAGCTATCCCTGCTATTGCACGCCGGTCGAGCTCGACGTCGCGCGCCGGGCGCAGCTCGCCACCGGCCAGCCACCGCGATATGCCGGCACCTGCCGCGATCTGGACGCCGGCGCGCGCGCCGCGCGCGAGGCGGCGGGCCGGCCGGCGGCGCTGCGCTTCCGCGTGCCCGAATCGGAAGACGTCGCCTTCGACGACCTGGTGCGTGGCCCGCAGTCCGTTTCGAGCGCGAGCCTGGGTGATTTCGTGGTGCGGCGCGCCGATGGCGGCGCCGTGTTCTTTTTCTGCAATGCGGTCGATGACGCCCTGATGGGCGTGACTCACGTGCTGCGCGGCGACGACCACCTGAGCAACACGCCGCGCCAGTTGCTGCTGTTGCGGGCGCTAGGATTGCGGGCGCCGCATTACGGCCACTTGCCGCTCCTGATGGACGCGAGTGGCGCGCCGCTCTCCAAGCGCCGCGGCAGCGCCACCGTCGGCGACCTGAGGTTGCGCGGTTACCTGTCCGCAGCCGTCGGCAATTACCTGTTGCGGCTCGGGCATACGGGCGCACCGGACGGATGGGTGGAAGCGGCGGACTTTGCGCGTTGCTTCGACAGCCATCGCCTCGGCAGGGCGCCAGCGCATTTCGATGCCGCGCAGCTCGACCACTGGCAGCGCGAAGCGGTGCAGCGCCTGAGCCCGCAGCAGGCGGTCGCCTGGCTCGGCGCGGAATTGCCTGCCGACTGGGTGGCGGAGGAGCAGCTGGCGCTGGCCGGGCTGCTGCAAAGCAACCTGATGTTTCCGGCCGACGCCGGTGCGTGGCTACCGGTGCTGCGCGGCGAACTCGCGCCGCTCACGGCGGAGAACCGGGCCGTGCTGGCGCGTGCCGGCGCGGGATATTTCGAGGCGGCACTCGCCGCCTACGCCGCGAGCGGCGCCGATTTTGCCGCGCTCACGCGGGAGCTGAAAGCCCGCACCGGGCAGCAGGGCAAGGCGCTGTTCATGCCGCTGCGCATTGCGCTGACCGGTCGCCACGATGGCCCGGAGCTCGCTGCGCTGCTGCCGGCGATCCCGCCCGCGCTCGTGCGCGCGCGGCTCGGCAGCGCGGCCCGGATCCAGTGAGGCAAGGATGCTGCTGATCCACAACTCCTTGACCGGCAGGAAAGAGCCATTCCGCGAGCGGGTGCCCGGCAAGGTTGGCATGTACGTCTGCGGCATGACGGTCTACGACTACATTCATGTCGGGCACGCGCGCTCGCAGCTCGTGTTCGACGTCGTGCGGCGCTGGCTGCAGGCGAGTGGCTACGAGGTCACTTATGTCCGCAATATCACCGACATCGACGACAAGATCATCCAGCGGGCGCAGGAGCGCAACGAGCCCGTCGTAACCCTGACGGCGCGGTATATCGAGGCGATGAACGAGGATCTGGCCGCGCTCGGGATCGCAGCGGCCGATCATGAGCCGCGCGCGACCGACCATGTGCCGCAGATCGTTGCGATGATCACGACGCTGATCGCAAAGGGTTACGCCTATGTCGGCACCAGCGGCGACGTGCTCTATGCGGTCGCGAAATTCGCCGATTACGGGCGGCTGTCCGGCAAGAAGCTGGCGGACCTCCGGGCCGGCGCGCGCGTCGAGGTCGACGAACACAAGCGGGATCCGCTCGACTTCGTGCTGTGGAAGCGCGCCAAGCCCGGCGAGCCCGCCTGGGATTCACCATGGGGCCGAGGGAGGCCCGGCTGGCACATCGAGTGCTCGGCGATGGCGGTCGCGATCCTCGGTCCGCACTTCGACATCCACGGCGGCGGCATGGACCTCAAGTTCCCGCACCACGAGAACGAGATCGCCCAGACCTGCGCGGCCTGCGGCACGCCCTTCGTCAATGTCTGGATGCACAACGGCTTCGTGCGCATCAACGACGAGAAGATGTCGAAGTCGCTCGGCAATTTCTTCACGGTGCGCGAGGTGCTGCCGCGGCTGCGCCCTGAGGTCCTGCGCGCCTTCCTGCTCGCAAGCCACTATCGCGGCCCGATCAACTATGGCGAGGACAACCTGCGCCAGGCCGATGCGGCGTTGTCGCGGCTCTACCTCGCGCTGCGCGGCGTGCTGGATAAAGGGGACGCAACCCTTTTCCCGGGCGGAAACAGGGTTGCGTCCCCTTGTTCCGGCGAAGCGACGCGACAATTCCGGGATGCGATGAACGACGACTTCAACACGCCGGAGGCGCTCGCGGCGATGCAGTCGCTGGCGCGGAATCTCAATGTCGCGAGGAGCGCAGGCGATGGCGTTGCCGCGGCCGGGCTTGCGGCGGAACTGCGGCACCTGGGCGGCATCCTGGGCCTGCTTGCGCAGCCGCCGGAGGCCTGGCTTTCGACGCGTTCGCAACTGACCGGCACTGCTGATTCCGACGCCAACCGTCCGGATCCGGCCGAGATCGATCGGCTGGTCGCGGCACGGACCGAGGCGCGGCGGGGGCGCAACTGGGCGGAATCCGACCGGATCCGCGATGAGCTCGCCGCGCACGGCGTCGTGCTGGAGGACAGCCCCGCGGGCACCAGCTGGCGCTGGCAATAGCGTCCCCTTTAAAAGAAAGGGGCGCCGGAGCGCCCCTTTCCCGTCCATCGACCGACGAATATCAGAACGAGTACGTCGTCCTGAAGCTCCAGAAGCGGCCGCGCGGGTTGTGAGTGTCCCGCACAAAGCCGTACAGGTCATTGTCGCCGTCGCCGACCGCAAATGGCGGGAACTCGTCGAACACGTTGTCAACCGACAGCGCCATCTTGGTGTTCTTGATGCCCGAGTACGTGAACTGCACATTGGTCGTCATGAAGGAATCGACCTGGTGTGCCGCAGGCCCCGTCGCCGGCAGTACGCGGAAATCGTTGAACGAGCTGATGTAGTTCAGGCGGGTGTTGATTCCCCAGTCCCCGATCTCCCAGGCGCTGGTCAGCGCAATCCGGTCCTCCGGGTACTTGTACTCGCCCACCAGGTCGAGCGTCTCGAATGCAAGACCGGTGGAGTCCAGCTGCACCTTCTCGAATTCCAGCAGGTGGGTCGCGTCGAGACCGAGTGTCACCGTCGCGCTCCGCACCTCCCGGGTGTAAGTCAGCGCGAGGTCCAGACCCTGCGCCGACTGCTGGCCGATATTGACGAAACCGCTGTGGAGGAACTGCAGTGCGCCCAGCGTATCGCCTGGCAACGGTGCCGCGCGCACGCAGATCGTGCTGGCCTGGTTGTTGCAGTTCGCATTGTAGATGTAGATCCGCGGCACCTCGTCGATCTTGTGGTCCTGGGTGATGTCCCAGAAATCGAGCGAAGCGCTGAACGAATCCGTCGGCTGCCAGACGGCGCCGATGTTGTAGGTTTCCGATTCCTCAGGCTGCAGGTCCGGATTGCCGGAGAAAATGATCAGGAAGTCCGTGTTGGCGCAGTAAGCCGGGTTGTCGGCACAGCCAAAGGTGTCCTGGAAGAACTCGGACTCCTGTGACGGACCGAGGCCGATCTGTGCGAGCGAAGGCGCACGGAATCCCTGGCCCCAGGAGGCACGGAATGCCAGTTGGTCGGTCGGGGCCCAGCGCAGCGCCGCCTTCGGGTTGAAGGTCGTGCCGAAATCGCTGTAGTCGTCATAGCGTCCGGCCAGCTGCAGCTCCACGGTCTCGTGCAGCGGCAGCGAGAACTCGACGTATGCCGACCAGTTGTCGCGCTGCGCCTGCGCGGACACCGCCTCGGTACCGAAGATCAGGCCGCGCTGGAACTGGTCATCGGGTACGTCGGACACGCTTTCATCGCGATACTCCGCGCCGAAAGCCATCTTCGCCGGACCGGCGGGCATGTCGAAAATCGGACCCGTGATGTTCGCGCTGGCCATCGTCAGGTCGGAGTTGCCCTGGCGAACGAGGCTCGTCGTGATCGCATCGATGACCGACTGTGGATTGACAGTCGCACCGAAAGGATTGTAACGACCGGCGTCGATTTCCTGCTGCAGGAAATCGGTGCGTACCCAGCCCTGCGACCGGTTGCCGGTCTGGGTTGATTCGCTGCGTGCCCGTTCACCTGCAACTTCCCAGTTCCAGTCGCCCAGGTCGCCGCGCAACCCGACGACCGCACGCAAGTTGTCGGTCTCGATGCTCCACTGGCGCGGGCCGGCATCCACCGTCCGGTAACGGCTGATGCCAATCGTTGTTGCCGTGGGGAACGGATTGCCCGGATTCGTAATCGGCACGGTCAGGCCCGCACCTTCGTCGAGCGGCGTCGGGGCGCCCTGGGCGATCGACGTGTTGTGTTGTGCCGCGATCTCGGTGAAGACCTCGACACTGGAGCCGAGGCCCTTGTGCGCCAGCAGCATCAGGCCGGAGCGTTCTGCTTCGGGTATCAGCAGGTTGAACGGGCCGTAGTCGAAGACGCAGGTCTGCCCGAAGCTGCGCTCGGGCGGGCAAGCCGGATCTCTGGTGACGACCCCATCCACGAAGAAGCGGCCCGGATAACCACGGGACGAGCGATTGTCGTCACCGCCCCGCGCCGACTGGTTCGCGGAGCCCATCGGTCCGCGATCCTTGTTGTACAGCGTGTCATTCTTGAAGTAATCGAAGATCATCGTGACATTCGAGTCCTCGCCGCTCGTGCCCCAGATCGCGGAGGCCGATGTCTCGGGAGCGCTGCCATCGGTGACATCGCCATAGCCGGCGGACACCTCGAAGCCGTCATAGTCATCGCGCAGCACGATATTGATCACGCCGGCGACGGCATCGGAGCCATACACGGCCGAGGCGCCGTCCTTCAGGACTTCGACGCGCTCGATCGCGGAAACCGGAATCGTGTTGATGTCGACGAAGTTGGTCGTCACGCTTTCCGCGAACGAACTGATCGCCACACGGCGGCCGTTGACGAGCACGAGCGTCGCATCCGCGCCGAGTCCGCGCAGGCTGATCGATGCGGCGCCATTCGCCGTCGAGTCCTGGTTGTTGCCGCGGGTCGAGAACGCACCGTTGCCGTTGACCGGGATCTTTTCCAGCAGCTGCTGCAGGTTGTTGTAGCCGGAATTCGCGATGGCTTCGCGATCGATCGTCACGATGGGCGACGGGCCCTGGAAGTCGGCGCTGCGCCCGATGCGCGAGCCGACGACGACGATCTCCTCTTGATCTGCTGCCAGCGCGAGGGGGCCGGCCAGGACCGCTGACAGCCCGACGGCTCCACCGATCGCAAGCTTGACGGCGCGGGTAAGAAGTTCGTTCGTGTTCATTGCTCGATCCCCTGTATGCCGAAAAACAACAATCGCAACGCGATTGGATAGGCTGGAATCTACACCTTTTTTCATCAGCTTGCCTACTGTGGCAGGAATGGAACACTTTTCGCAGCGGCTTTGCGACTGGCCGTGCAGCGCGGGCGTCAAATTGACGGGGGGTGGATGCCTCCGTAAGATGCGGGCCCGCGCGCAGGCCGGTGGGCCGGCGCGCTCGCAACCGACAGGTCGTCTGGCGGGGCATGGCGCAGTCTGGTAGCGCATCTGCTTTGGGAGCAGAGGGTCGGGGGTTCAAATCCCTCTGCCCCGACCATCGAAACTGGCGGCGCCTCGGGCTTGATTCTGGCGCCCGTAGCTCAACCGGATAGAGCACCGGCCTTCTAAGCCGGCGGTTGCAGGTTCGAGTCCTGCCGGGCGCGCCACTTCGAGGTGGTGGCCGGCAGCATGCGGGACAATGGCGGGCGTAGCTCAGCTGGTAGAGCCCCGGATTGTGATTCCGGCCGTCGCGGGTTCGAATCCCGTCGCTCGCCCCAAAGTTTCGGGCCATTAGCTCAATTGGTAGAGCTCCGGACTCTTAATCCGTAGGTTGTAGGTTCGAGTCCTACATGGCCCACCAGATCCAGGCCCCGCGGCCCGCGCCGCGGGCGCCGGCCGGAGGCGCCGATGGAACCACGCCGTCCGCTACCCGAACCGACGTATCACTGGCCCGGCGGTCCCACCGCCGATGACGATCCGACGCCGATCGAGTCGGCGCTGGCAGCGCTCAAGATCGGCGCGATCCTCGCTGCGGCGGTGACGATCGCAATGATCTACCTGGGCACCGATGCGGATGTCGACAGCGGGCGGCTGGGGACGAACCTGATCGTGCTCGGCGCATTCACCTTGCCGAGCCTGATTGCCGCCTGGCGCACCGCCTGGGTGCGGCGTCGTCGTACGCGGAACGCTCCGGGCCCCGGGGACAGTACGGGGCGCTGATATACTGATTGGCTGGATCACAGCGCGGGATCGCGTTCAGGGCCGGTTCCAGATGCGAAAGTGGCGGAATTGGCAGACGCGCCGGATTTAGGTTCCGGTGGGGTAACCCGTGAGAGTTCGAGTCTCTCCTTTCGCACCATGAGGTTGATGGACCGATGATGGTTTCAGTGGAATCGCTCTCCGGCCTGGAACGACGCATGCAGGTGTCGGTCCCGGCGAGCCGCGTCAGGCAGCAGGTCGATGCCCGGCTGTTGAAGGTCAGCCGCACGGCGCGCATCAAGGGCTTCCGCCCGGGCAAGGCGCCGATCCACATCGTGCGCAAGCATTACGGGCCACAGGTCCAGGAAGAGGTCGTATCGGACCTGATCCGCGAAACGTTCGCCGAGGCGGTGCGCAATGAGAAGCTGGTACCGGCGGGCGGTCCGCGGATCGAGCCGCAGAGC
>JAHFSF010000098.1:0-720 GCA_023265875.1 Gammaproteobacteria bacterium
GAAAATCGGCAACTTCGAGCTGACTTACTCGGGTAACTACCTCAATCGCCAAGTGGATGGTTCATTCGATTATTCGGACTACTCCTACTGGTATGACACTTACTACACGACCGGCTATTTCGCCGACTTGCATTTTGCCGACTCGGGCCCGCGAACTGTGCCGAATCAGTTTGTTCCCGACTATTTTGATGCGGCGGACGTTGGCACGCGCATCATGACAGGCGATTATTTCACCAATGATGACGGCTACACCAAGACCAGCCACGAATTTCGCATCAGCACGCCGCAAGACAAACGGGTTCGCGGCCTGCTCGGATTTTTCTGGCAGGAGCAGAAGCACGACTTCCAGCAGCATTTCAACTTGAATGGCCTGGGGACCGTCATGCTGATGAACGGCGGGACCGATCCGCGGTTCAAAGACACGGTCTACCTGAACAGCATGGACCGGGTGGACAAGGACAAGGCCGTGTTCGCCAGTGTCAGTTTCGACATCACGGACGAGCTGGAGCTGACCCTGGGCGCGCGCTATTTCGAACCCGAAGTCACGGTCAAGGGATTCTTCGGCTTCGGCCTCGGTTTCACGCCGATCTGGTCGTCAAATGGCGAGAACAGGTGCAATCTCTTTCCGGAGGGGCAGCAGGACTACAGGCAAGCCCCGTGCAAGAACGTCGACAAGGGAATCTCTGAAAGCGACCACGTTGGTCGCGTGAACCTGACCTG
>JAHFSF010000098.1:730-8829 GCA_023265875.1 Gammaproteobacteria bacterium
TCCCTTTGCCGGCAATTACACGTCGGACTTCCTGACGAACTGGGAGGCCGGATGGAAAACCCAGTGGCTGGATAACACGCTGCAATTGAACGGCGCGGTGTTCCTGGAGCAGTGGGACGCTTTCCAGGTGGCCTTCCAGGGAGCCAACGGCATCACGCAGGTTGCCAATGGTCCTTCGGCTGAAGTTCGCGGAACGGAAGTGCAGTTACTCTGGTCCGCTACCCCGAACCTGAGGCTGTCAGCGGCAGCGGCTTATTACGATACCGAATTGAAGGACGATTACTGCCCGGGATGCAACGACGATGGTTCGCCATGGGCGCCAGCGGGGACCAAGTTGCCCTTGACCCCCGAATTCAAGGGTAATGCGGTCGCCCGCTACAGCTTCGGACTGGGCAGCTTCGACGCGCATTTGCAGGGCGCGTTAGTCTACCAGGGCGGGCGCTCCGTTTACCTGAATGTGGCGGACAATGCAGTCCAGGGCGATGTCTCGGCGAATACGACGGTCGACCTCAGCGCCGGTATAGAGAAAGAATCGTACTCGGTGGAATTGTTCATCAAGAACGCCACGGATGAGGACGCTCCGCTGTATCAGGTCTCCGAATGCACGCCACAAGTGTGCGGTGGTCAGAGCTATGGCGTGCGCAACCAGCCGCGCACCATCGGAATCAAGTTCACGCAAGAGTTCTAATGCTGGCGCGGTCCACGGGCACCAGAAAGGCGAAAAGGGCGTAGACGAGAAGCGCCCCCCGTCGACTTCGGCTGTCCGGCGGTCACTCGAGCGACGGCCTCGCGCGCAGGCGCTTGGCGTCCTTGCGCCGCCGCTTGCCCTCGAGCCTGCGTGCCCGCGCGGCGCGCGTCGGCCGAGTCGGTTTCCGTGCCATGGGCTGGACGCGGGCTCTCACGATCAGTTGAGTCAACCGGCCGATCGCGTCCTGGCGATTCGCCTCGCGGCTGCGGTGCCGATGGGCCTCGAGCACGATCTCATCGGACAACGTCAGGCGCCGGCCGGCCAGCGCCCGCAGTCGCTCCTTGCCGGTGTCGTCGAGCAGGCGCGTTGCGCCGACCGCAAAACGCAACTCGCAGGCCGTTGCAACCTTGTTGACATTCTGTCCGCCCGGACCGGGGCTGCGCACGAAGCTGAGTGTGTACTCACGCTCGGGAATGACCAGGCGCTTCGCGCCTCCGGCGCCCACCATCAGTCCTGGTGGTAGGCGGACGGGATGATCGGCCCGGACGGGCCCGGCGCCAGCTTCGATGCCGCCACGTTGCCTGCGAGGATCCGCAGTTCGCGCTGCGCCGGCGGGATCGTCACGCCGTGCTCGCGGAACAGTGCCCAGATCCTGCGATTGACATCCGAGCGGACGTTGTTGACGCCCTCGGCCGGATCGCCGATCCAGAACCGCAGTTCGACCTCCATGCCGTAGTCGGCAAACTCGAGCAGGCGCGAAACGGCCGGCGGATCGCGCAGGATGCGTGGGTGCTCGGCTGCTTCGAGCAGCAACTTCAGGGCCAGTTCCACGTCGTCCTGATAGCTGATGCGAACCGGCAGGCGCAGCCGCACCCTGGGATGTCCGTAACTCCAGTTGATCAGTGGATTGGTGATGACGTTCTGGTTCGGCACCAGCGTCGCCACGCCGTCGCGATCGCGGATCACGATATGCCGGCCGCGTAACTCCTCGACCCAGCCGAAGCCGGTCGTGCTGGTGCCCGTGGTGGTGGCAAAGCTGATCACGTCGCCCGGCTTGATCGAGCGGTCCAGCAGCAGCACGAAGCCGCTGACGAAATTTGCGGCAATCGCCTGCAGGCCGAAGCCGAGCCCGAGGCCGATGGCGCCCGAGAACACCGTGAGCGCCGTCAGATCGACGCCCGCAGCCTGAAGCCCCAGCAGCACGCCCAGGGCGATCAGGAACGCATAGGCGAACTTGCCGATGCCGATCCGGGTCGACGGCGCCAGTTGCTGGACCGTGCTGATCCGGCGGTCGATCCAGCGTGCGACCCAGACGCTCGCGACCACGAAGATGGTCACCGTCGCAATCGCCTTCAGCACGAACCATATGGTGACGCGCGCGGTGCCGGCCGACAGGCCGATCGAGTCGAGTGCCTGCACGATCGAATCCAGCCAACCGAGCAACTCAGCCGCGGCGACCAGCCAGATGACCAACGTAACCCGCAGTTCCCAGGCCCGGATCCGCATTCCGTGGCCAAGGGACAGCCGCACCAGGAAGACGAGCAGGCGAATGACGGCGAGCGCGACCAGCAGAAGCCACGCCGTCTCGAGCAACGTCGTCGGCAGGTTCGACGCAACAAAAAGAGGTTTCGCAAGCCCGACGATCAGGAGTCCCAGCAGGAAGGGAGAGATCAATTCCAGGGCATCGACCATGACGCCGCGCGGCCCGTCGGCCCGATCCGGACGTGACAGGTACGCGCGCCGCCCAAGCAGGACACCCGCCAGCACGACCGCGCTGACCACGGCGATCAGCGACAGTTGTGCCCCGCCGGTGGCCTGGTAGAGGCGCCCGATCGAACCGGCAAGATCAGTCATGGTGCCGCCCGCTGCGCCATCAGGCATTGAGGTCCGGTATCAATTCGCTTTCGAGCCGCATGATCTGGTCCTTCAGCAGCAGCTTGCGCTTCTTCAGTCGCCGCAACTGCAGTTCGTCGACGTAGAGATCCATCGACAGGCGGCAGATCACATCGTCGAGATCGCGGTGCTCGATGCGCAATTCGCGCAGGCGCTGCATCCGCTCGAACAGCTGGGTGTTGACCTTCTCTTCGTCAGTCATGCCGGCTCGACGTCGGTCTCGAATGCGGGGAATGGCGGGCTGGACCATACCGGCCGGACCGACCCCGGCAGCTTAGCCAAACGTCCCGGAGGATTCCACGGAATCGCCGGGTCGTGGAAGTCGGAGCCGATCGAGCCATCGAGGCCGCTGCGCACCGCAAGTGACGCGGCCTGATCGCGGTCGCGGGTGCCGCCGCCGCCGGTGACCACCTCGATGGCCCGGCCGCCGGTTGCCGCGAACTCGGCGCACAGTTCGCGCCTCGCGCCCGCCGACAGTGAATAACGCATTGGATGGGCGATGACCGCTACGCCGCCGGCACCGATAACCCAGACAGTCGCCTCCGCCAGCGATGGCCAGGCGGTCGCGACATGGCCCGGGCGGCCGCGCCCCAGCCACCGATCGAAGGCCGAGGCGACGTCCTTCGCGGCGCCGAGCGCGACCAGCGCGCGGGCAAAATGCATGCGGGTCGGCAGGCGGCCCGCCGCGCGGACCGCCGCCAGCGCCTCGCAGCCGGGAGCCCCACTGGAGCTGAGAGCCGATGCGACGCGAGCGGCGCGCGATTCGCGCAGTTCCTGCAGCCGCCGCAGGCCGCGCGTCAGCCTCGCTGCGAGCGGATCGACTGCGAGACCCAACAGGTGCAGCGTGCGACCCCTCCAGTCAACCGAGAGTTCGACGCCGGGAACCAGCACGACGCCGCGGGCGTGCGCGGCCACCACGGCCTCGTCAAGACCGGCAACGGTGTCGTGGTCGGTCAGCGCCATCAGCCGGACACCGCAGTTGGCCGCGTGGTCGACCAGCGCGGCGGGCGCGAGCATGCCATCAGAAGCGCTGGAGTGGAGGTGCAGGTCCACCTCTGACTGCGGAATCACACCGGCCTCGGCCCGAGACCGACGGAATCCACCGAATCTCCGGTCAGCACGACAAAGCCACGGCGCCGGCTGAAGCCGTCTTCCGTGTAATCGAAGACGTAGGTGCGACGCAGGGCGAGGGGCGCGCGCGAATCGCGAACCAGGCTCAGGCGATGGATGGCGACAGTTCCGTCGAGCATCTGGACCTGCGCGCTCGCACAGGTGTCGATCGCCGCGCGATTCGCGCTTTCACGGGCCGCCAGGCTCGAGTGCCAGAAGCCCGCAAGCGCCGCCAGCAGGACCGCGGCAAGCAGCAACTCCCAGCTCATTTCAGCATCGCGAGCCAGTCGCTGCCCTGATTCGCGATGGCCACGAAATGCGGGTTGAGCACTTCCTCGCGGGTGTTGTAGGCAAGTGCCTGGCCGTCGAGCCTGAGCACCTGGCCCCCGGCCTGCTCGAGCACGCATTGGCCCGCTGCGGTGTCCCACTCACTGGTGGGACCGAGGCGCGGGTAGACGTCGGCCATGCCTTCGGCGACCAGGCAAAACTTCAGCGAACTGCCGATTTCAACCAGTTCGTGCGGTCCGACGCGCGCCAGGAAGGCGTCCAGCGAGCTGCCGCGATGCGAGCGGCTGCCGACTACGCGCAGTGGCCCGGCGCCGCGTTTCGCGACATGGATTGGCTGGCCCGCGGCCGTGGCATCTGAACGGAATGCGCCGATTCCCTCGCAGGCGTAGTAATCGCGCTCGAGTGCCGGTGCATGCACGGCGCCGAGCACCGGGCGGTGATCGTGTACGAGCGCGATGTTGACCGTGAATTCACCATTGCGCCGCACGAATTCCTTGGTGCCGTCGAGCGGGTCCACGACCCACAGCCAGTCCCAGGTCGAGCGCGTCGTCCACGCGGCCTGCGCCGATTCTTCCGAAAGCACCGGAACCTCCGGCGCGAGCCGCCGCAGTCCGGCCAGGATCACTCGCTCGGACTGCAGGTCGGCCTCGGTCAGCGGTGAGCGGTCATCCTTTTCGGCGACCGCAAAGGAAGATGCATATACCTTCAGTATGGCGCGACCCGCTTCGCGGGCGAGTGCCTTCACATCGAGCAGCAGACGCGGCAGATCGGTCGTCATGGTCAGACCGCCGGCGTTCCCGGCGGGCCGCCACCGGGCGTGCCGGCGCCGTGGCGGCGGCGTCGCCGGCGGTGCTTCCGGGCTGGCGCCGGTGCATCGCCAGGGGCCAGGTTTTCGGGTTCTGGTCGCGGTTGCGGCGGTCTCGCAGCGCGATATTGAGGCCGCCCGGATTCCGGGCGCCGGCGCTGTCGTGGCGGCGGAACGCCGTCCTCGTCCTCGTCATTGTATTGCCGCGGCGCGAAATGGGCGGGCCGCAGTTCCGGCAGCACTGCCGGGTCGATGGTGCCGACCGGGAGGCGGTTGCCGATGAAGGCCTCGATATCAGGCATCGAGACGACGTACTGCTCGCAACCGAAGCTGACCGCGTCGCCGGCCGCGCCGGCACGAGCGGTCCGACCGATGCGGTGGACGTAATCCTGCGCATCCTGCGGCAGGTCGTAATTGAACACGTGGCTGACATCCGGAATGTGCAGCCCGCGCGCGGCGACATCGGTCGCGACCAGTACCGCCAGCTTGCCTTCGTGGAACTCGCGCAACATCCGCATGCGCTTGCGCTGCGGCACGTCGCCGGACATCGCGGCGGCGACGATGCCGTTGGCGCGCAGCACGCGCTCCAGGTGCTCGGCAAGGCGCTTGGTGTTGACGAAGACCATCGTACGGGTGGCTGCAGTCGTCCGCAGCAGGTGTACGAGCAACGGCGCCTTTTCCTCCATCGCCGGGTAATAGACGATCTGCCGGACCAGATCGGCGGTGACACGCTCGGGTTCAATGCGGATCAGTTCCGGGTCGTTCATGTGTTCGTAGGCAAGCTCGAGCACCCGGTGCGACAGCGTGGCGGAAAACAGCATGTTGAGGCGGTGCTCGGGCGCCGGGAGCCGTCGCAGCAGATAGCGGATGTCCTTGATGAACCCCAGGTCGAACATGCGGTCGGCCTCGTCGAGGACCAGGACCTGGGCGTGACGCAGGTCGAAGACGTGCTGCTTGAAGTAGTCGATAATGCGTCCGGGCGTGCCTATCAGGACGTCGACGCCCGCCTGCAGCGTCCGGCGCTGCTTGTCATAGTCCACCCCGCCAAATGCGAGGCCCAGCGACAGCCCGGTGTACTGCCCGAGGAGCTCGGCGTCGCGGTGGATCTGGATTGCAAGCTCGCGTGTCGGTGCGAGGACCAGTGCGCGCGGCGACGTGGTGGGCCGGTCTGCGCTCGCCGGATAGCGCAGCAGATGGTTGTAAAGCGCCACCAGGAAGGCGGCTGTCTTGCCGGTGCCGGTCTGGGCCTGGCCGGCGACATCGAGCCCGGCGAGGGCGCGCGGCAGCGCCTCGGCCTGGATCGGGGTGCAGCGCTCGAAACCCGCATCGGCGATGCCGCGGGCCACGGATTCGGGTAACTGCAGGCCGGTGAACGAGAGTTCGGAGAATTGCTGTTGTGTCACATCGCTACTACTGTGTCATTCATCTCTTGAAAATTGCCCTCCAACGCGCTACAAAAGCATCTGGGCATCGCGGTTCCCCGCAGGTGCCCGTCTCAAATGGCACTCCGGCAGCGTCCTGAATTGGACCCCGGCCATGTGCAAACACCCTGACAGGCAGCCAGAGTTCCATCGCCAGGACCCTCATTGTGCCGTATCGGGCATTCGCCCGTCACCGATCAACCCTAAACCAGGAGAAACACCCGCGTGAGCGGCAATATCGTCCACACCTCTGATGCCACCTTCGAGTCCGACGTTCTCAAGTCGGACTTGCCGGTCCTGCTCGATTTCTGGGCCGAATGGTGCGGCCCCTGCAAGGCCATCGCCCCGATCCTCGACGACATCGCCAAGGACTATTCGGGCCGGGTCAAGATCGCCAAGTTGAATATCGATGACAACCGCCAGACGCCGGTCAAGTACGGCGTGCGCGGCATCCCGACGCTGATCCTGTTCAAGAACGGCGCACCCGAGGCGCAGCAGGTCGGCCTGGTCGGGAAGTCGAAGCTGGCGGCCCTGCTGGACCAGCACCTGTGAGGGGCTACCTGGGCAACCAGGCGCGCAATCGCCAGAAGGGCCATCGCAACCGCGGTGGTGGTGGTGGCGGACCGCGTCATGGACATGAAGGGCTTCCGGTCGACGATCATGTCGAGGGTTCGGAAGGCGACATCATTTCCCCGGAGGAACTGGCTGCATCGCGCAAGTCGATGAACCTGACCGAGCTGAAGAACAGGCCGGTCCACGAACTCGTGACGATGGCCGAGTCCATGGGACTCGAGAACATGGCGCGCCAGCGCAAGCAGGACGTCATCTTCTCGATTCTGAAGGCGCACGCGCGCAGCGGCGAGGACATCTACGGCGACGGCGTGCTCGAGATCCTGCAGGACGGATTCGGATTCCTGCGCTCAGCCGACAGTTCCTACCTGGCGGGTCCGGACGACATCTACATCAGCCCCAGCCAGATCCGGCGCTTCAACCTGCGCACCGGCGACACGATCTCCGGGCTGATCCGCCCGCCGAAGGACGGCGAGCGCTATTTCGCGCTGCTGAAAGTCGGCGAGATCAACTTCGACACGCCGGAAAGCGCCCGCCACAAGCTGCTGTTCGAGAACCTGACGCCGCTGCACCCGACCAAGCGGCTCAAGCTCGAGCGTGGCAATGGTTCGACCGAGGACCTGACGGCGCGGATGATCGACCTGATGGCCCCGCTGGGGAAGGGCCAGCGCGGCCTGATCATTTCGCCGCCGAAGGCCGGCAAGACGATGCTGCTGCAGAACATCGCGACCTCGATCACCTGGAACCATCCCGACCTCTACCTGATCGTACTGCTGATCGACGAGCGGCCCGAAGAAGTCACCGAAATGTCACGCACCGTGAAGGGCGAGGTCGTCGCGTCGACATTCGACGAACCGGCCAGCCGCCACGTTCAGGTTGCCGAGATGGTCATCGAGAAAGCCAAGCGGTTGGTCGAGCACAAGCGCGACGTCGTGATCCTGCTCGATTCGATCACGCGTCTTGCGCGCGCCTACAACACGGTCGTCCCGAGTTCCGGCAAGGTGCTGACCGGCGGCGTCGATGCCAACGCGCTGCAGCGGCCCAAGCGCTTCTTCGGCGCGGCGCGCAATGTCGAGGAGGGCGGTTCGCTGACCATCATCGCGACCGCGCTGATCGACACCGGCTCGCGCATGGACGACGTGATCTACGAGGAGTTCAAGGGCACCGGCAACAGCGAAATCCACCTGGATCGCCGGATTTCCGAGAAACGCGTGTTTCCGGCCTTCAACATCAATCGCTCCGGCACCCGGCGCGAGGAGCTCATCACGGCCCAGGACGAACTGGCCAAGATGTGGATCCTGCGCAAGCTCCTGCACCCGATGGA